>JAJTHX010000240.1 GCA_021300125.1 Betaproteobacteria bacterium
GTAGCCCTCGTGTTTTTTCAGCACGGCGTACTCGACGATCAGGATCGCGTTTTTGGCGGCAAGGCCGAGCAGGGTGACCAGGCCGATCTGGAAGTAGACGTCGTTGGTGAAGCCGCGCAGCCATACCGCGGCAAGCGCGCCGAAAGTGCCGAAGGGTAGGGCGAGCAGCACCGACAGCGGCAGCGACCACTTGTCGTACTGCGCGGCGAGGATCAGGAACACCATCAGCACGGCGAGGCCGATCGCAATGCCGGCGGTGCCGCCGGAACGCTTTTCCTGGAAGGAGGCGCCGCTCCAGTCGTAGCTGAATTCCGGCGGCAGGGTTTCTCTGGCGATCTTTTCCATGCGCGCGATGGCCTGGCCCGAACTGTAGCCCGGCGCTGCCGAGCCGAAGATCTTCACCGCCGGCAGGTTGTTGAAGCGGTCGAGCGTGTCGGGTCCGGCCGCGTACTGCACGCTGGCGAGTGCGGACAGCGGGATCATCACGCCGCGGTCGGAGCGCACGTAGATCGAGCCGATGTCCCCGGGATTTTTGCGGTAGCCCGGTTCGGCCGACATCAGCACCTGCCAGGTGCGGCCGTACTTGTTGAAGTCGTTGACGTAGTAGGTGCCCAGCGTCGCGGCGAGCGTGTTGTAGAGATCGTCCACCGGCACGCCCAGCGTCTTGGCCTTCTCGCGGTCGGCCTGCACGTAAAGCTGCGGCACGCCCGAGCGCCACAGCGTGTTGACCTGGACGAACATCGGGTCCTGTGCCACTGCGCCAAGGAACTGCTGGGTCACTTCCGCCAGGCGCTTGGCGCCGCCCTCGCCGCGGTTCTGCAGGTAGAACTCGAAGCCGCCGGCGTTGCCCAGTCCGAAGATCGGCGGCGGGTTGAAGCCGAGTACCAGCGCTTCCTTGATGTGGCCGGTCTTCATGAAGAACTCGCCCACCAGCTGCGGCGTGGTGACCGAGCGCTCATCCCAGTGTTTCTGGGTGACGAAGATGGTGGCGGCGTTGTTGCGGAAACCGCCGCCGAGGAAATCGAATCCGGTGAAGGCCACCGCATACTCGTTGGCCGGGTTGGACTGGATGGCCGAGATCACTTCGGCCACCACCTTGTCGGTGCGTTCCAGGGTCGCGCCGTCGGGCAGCAGGACCGCGGCAATGTAATAGCCCTGGTCCTCGTCGGGCACCAGCGAGCCGGGGGTGGCGCGCCACAGGCCGGCGGTGATCACGACCATGCCCACGAACAGCGCGAGGGCGATGCCGCCGCGTCGCAGCATCCAGGTCACGCCGTCAACGTAACGCCCGGTGAGGCGCGCGAAGCCGGCATTGAACCAGCGGAAAAAGCGGCCGGGTTCGCCGTGGCTGAGCGACATCATGAAGGCACACAGCGCCGGTGACAGTGTCAGCGCGACGATCGCGGAGAAAAACACCGCGATCGAGATCGTCACCGCGAACTGGCGATAGAGCTCCCCGGTCAGTCCGCCGAGGAAGGCGATCGGGATGAACACCGCGCACATGGTCAGCGTCATCGCGATGATCGGCCCGGTGACCTCCTTCATCGCCTTGATCGCGGCATCCCGGGCTCCCAGCATTTCCTCGCGCATGATGCGCTCGACGTTCTCAAGCACGACGATGGCGTCGTCGACCACGATGCCGATGGCCAGCACCATGCCGAACAGGGTCAGCGTGTTGATCGAGTAGCCGAGCAAAAGCAGGCCGGCGAAGGTGCCGATCAGGGAGACCGGCACCGCAACGAAGGGAATCAGCGTTGCGCGCCAGTTCTGCAGGAACAGGAACACCACCAGGAACACCAGCGCCATGGCCTCGAGCAGTGTCTTGCCGACCTCGCGGATCGACACGCTGACGAAGCGCGTGGTGTCATATACCACCGCGCTTTCCAGCCCCGGCGGGAAGCGCTGCTTCAGGCGCGCCATCTCGGAATTGACGGCATCCGCGGTGGCCAGCGCGTTGGCGCCGGGCTGCAGGAAGATGCCGACCAGGGTTGCGGTCTTGCCGTTGACGCGACCAAGGAATTCATAATCCTTGGAGCCCAGTTCGACCCGGGCCACGTCCTTCAGCCGCAGCAGCGAGCCGTCCGGATTGGCGCGCACGACGATATTCTCGAACTGCGACGGTTCCGACAGCCGGCCCTGGGTGGTGATGCTGTAGACCAGTTCCTGCGGCCCGCCGCTGGGCGACTGGCCGATCTTGCCGGCGGCAAACTGGGCATTCTGCTCGTTCAGCGCCCGCACCAGGTCGGCGGGTGTGACCTTGAGCTGCGCCATGCGGTCCGGACGCGTCCAGATGCGCATCGCATAGTCCTTGGCGCCGAAGATCTGGACGTTGGTGGTGCCGGGTATGCGCTTGAGCGCATCAAGGACATTGAGCGTGACGTAATTCGAGGTGAAGAGATCGTTGTAGCGCCCGTCGGGCGAGGTGAAGGCAATCACCTGCAGGAAGGAGGAGGAGCCCTTTTCGACGGTCACGCCCTGGCGCCGCACCTCCTGCGGCAGCCGCGGCTCGACCTGCTTGACCCGGTTGTTGACGTTGAGCGCCGCGGTATCGACATCGGCGCCGATCTCGAAGGTGACCTGGATCTCGACCACACCCTGCGCAGTCGAGGTCGAGCTCATGTAGAGCATCTTCTCGACGCCGTTGATCTGGTTTTCGAGGGGGGCTGCGACGGTTTGCTCGACCACTTGGGCCGAGGCTCCGGGATAGATCGCGCGCACGGTGACCACCGGCGGCGCGATTTCCGGATACTGCGCGATCGGCAGCACGCGCATGGCGGCGAGGCCGGCGATGATGATGAATACCGACAGCACCGTCGCGAAGATCGGGCGGTCGATGAAGAATTTGGAGATCATGGCGTGTCCGTTTCAGGGGCCGCTGGGATCAGGACTGCTTTTCTGCGGGAGCGGCGGGCTTGCCCGGAGCCTGCCCCGGCCCGCCTTTTGGGGCGGGGTCGACCACGGTGACCGGGGTGCCGGGCGCGAAAATCTTCGACATGCCGTCGACGATGACACGTTCGCCGGGCTTGAGCCCGCCGTTGATGATCCAGCCGTCGGCGATCCAGGCGCCGGGTTCGACCGGGCGCGGCTCGGCCTTGGATTCGGCATTGACCACGTAGACGAACTTTCCGCCGGGGCCGTCGAGCACCGCGCGCTGCGGCACCACGATCACGTTCGGCCGCACCGCGCCGCTCAGCGTCACGCGCACGAACTCGCCGGCGCGCAGCACGCTGTTCGGATTGGGGAATTCAGCGCGTGTCTCGGTGGTGCCGGTCTGGGTGTTGATGCGCACGTCGATGAAATTGACGGCGCCGCCGCGCTTGTATTCGCTGCCGTCGGACAGTTTCACCGTGGCCTTCAGCTTGCCGTCTGCGGGCAGTTTGACGCGGCCGGCTTCGACGTCGTTGCGCAGTGCCAGGGTGTCGCGGTCCGAGACCCCGAAAATCACGTACATCGGATCGGTCTGGGTGACGGTGGTCAGCAGCACGCTGGGGCCGGAGACCAGAGCGCCTTCTGAAACCTGGGCGCGGCTGGCGATGCCGGAAATCGGAGCCTCGACCCGGGTCCACTCGAGGTTGAGTTTTGCCTCGTTCAGGCGCGCCCTCACACTTTCGGTTTCGGCGCGAGCCACGCGCTCGGCCGAGACCGCGTCGTCGTATTCCTTCTGGCTCACCGCCTTGGCTTCGAACACCGGTTTGAGCCGGGCCAGTTCGCGCTGGGCCTGCGCCAGCCGTGCCTCGGCGACGCCGAGGTCCGCAGCGGCGCGCGCCTGTGCAAGCTGGAAGGGGGCAGGATCGATGGTGAACAGCGAATCGCCCTGTTTGACCCCGGCGCCTTCGCGGTAGTTGCGCTTGAGCAGGATGCCGTTGACCCGCGCACGCACCTCGATTTCGCGGAAACCTGCAGTCTGGCCGGTGTATTCGAGGCTGACGGGTACATCCCGCGCTTCGGTGGTGATCACGGAAACGGGTGGCGGGGGAAAACCGCCGGGCGGGCCGCCTGCAGGGCCACAGGCGGCGAGCAGCATGAGGCTGGACAGGGAAACGGCTGCAGCGAGCTTGCGGTGCGTGCGGATCATGGCGAGGGCTCCCTGGGCCGGCGGCTGCCACGGTGCCGCGGCCGGCCTTGCTGAATGCGAAATTGGACCGGGACAGTTTACATACACACATGAATGTATGTAAAGTGCGGAATTATTGCGAAGCTGAAAAAAAGCGCACGGTGCCCGCTTGTACGACCTGCTTGCACGAAGGTCCCGGCACGGCACGCGTTCGCACCCTGTTTCCGGAGGAATATGCCCAGACGCACCAAGGACGAAGCGATCGAGACCCGCAACCAGATACTGGATGCCGCGGAGCGCCTGTTCGGCGAGCGCGGCGTCTCGCGTACCTCGCTGGCCGATATCGCCGAGGCGGCCGCGGTCACCCGCGGTGCCATCTACTGGCATTTCGAGGACAAGGCCGAGCTGTTCTGCGAAATGGTGGCCCGGGTCACGATGCCGATGGAGGATGCGCCCTGTCAGATCAATCCCGTGACGCATGATGATCCGCTCGGCGCGGTACGCGACATGCTGGTCGGCATCCTGCAGCGCACTTCCGGCGATGCCCAGGCGCGCCGGGTATTCCACATCGTTTTCAACAAATGCGAATACGTCGACGAGATGCGCCCGGTGTGGCAGCGGTTTCGCGAAATGCAGGCCGGTTGCCTCGAGCGGCTCACCCAGGGCATCGCGGCGGCTGTTGCCCGCGGCCAGCTGCAGTCCGGACTCGATGCCCGCGCCACCGCAGTTGGATTGCACGCGATGGTCAACGGCCTGATCAGCAAGCTGGTGATGGATCCCGAGGCGATACCCGCCGCGGCTGATCATGGTCGCCTGATTGATGTGTTCCTGGATGGTTTGCGCGTGGCGCCGCTCCGGCCGCGGCGGGTGCCGGCGCCCAAAGCCAAGACCAAGGCGGCTGCGCTGCCGCTGCGCCGCCGAGCGGCCTGACTGCCGCCCCCGGGGGGGGGGCTAGCGCCTGCGCTGGAACTGTCCCGGCCGCGGCTGCGGCGGTCCGGCGCGTTCGTCCTTGTGGCGGAAGCTGATGCGGCCCTTGCCGAGGTCGTAGGGCGAAAGCTCGATCGTGACCTTGTCGCCAGCGAGGATGCGGATCCGGTGCTTGCGCATCTTTCCGGACGCGTAGGCGGTCAGGCTGTGGCCGTTGGCCAGTGTGACGCGGAACATCGTGTTCGGGAGTACCTCGTCGATCACGCCCTCGTATTCGACCACTTCTTCCTTCGCCATCGCGGTGTCCTGTCTGTATGCCAGAAAACAGAAGGCCGCGTGCGCGAACGCACGCGGCCCGGTGTGACGGAGTTTTCCGTCTGCTGCGTGTTCAGGCGGCCTGCAGGTTCACGGCCGAGGAGCGGCCATCAGGGCCCCGTTCGAGGTCGAACGAGACTTTCTGGTTTTCGCTGAGGGTGGACATGCCGGCACGTTCCACTGCCGAAATATGCACGAAGACGTCTTTCGACTGGTCCTGCGGCTGGATGAAGCCGAAACCTTTGGTGGCATTGAAAAATTTTACGGTGCCGATGGTGGCCATGATGATCTCCGGATTGTGGCTGAGGGGCTGATCCGCGCCCGGATCGGGGCGGTTTTCAGGGCAACAACGAATGGAGAAGGCCGGGCAGAAACGACGCGAACGCGCACGAAAGGCAGACAAAATCCAGACGCCGCGGCGGAGTATGGGTGTGCCGACCTGCATTTGCAAGGTATTTCGGCTTGGGGCACGATTCAATCCGATGCACAACAACACAAACAGGAGCGGCAAATGAAACTCTATTTTTCCCCCGGTGCCTGTTCCCTCGCGCCGCATATCGTGCTTTTCGAGGCCGGATTCACCTTTGAAGCCGAAAAGGTCGATATCCCGAACAAGAAGACTGCCTCCGGCGCGGATTTCTGGCAGATCAACCCCAAGGGTTATGTCCCTGCGCTGCAGCTTGACAGTGGCGAGGTGCTTACCGAAGTCAGCACCATCCTGCAGTATCTCGCCGACCAGAAGCCGGACTCGGGACTGGCGCCCGCTGCCGGTTCGATGGCGCGTTACCGCCTGATGGAGTGGCTCAATTTCATCGCCACCGAGGTTCACAAGTCGGTGGGGGCGCTGTTCAACCCGCAGATGACGCCCGAGATGAAGGAGGTGCAGAAGGCCTATATTGCGCGGCGCTTCAAGGCGCTTGACGCGATGATGGCCGGAAAAACCTGGCTTGCCGGTGATGCCTTTTCAGTGGCCGATGCGTACCTGTTCAACGTGTTGCGCTGGTGCGGTTACCACAAGATCGACCTCTCGCAGTGGCCCAACATCCACGCGTTTTTCGCGCGCGCCGGCGAGCGGCCCCAGGTCCAGGCGGCGATGCGGGCGGAAGGCCTGATCAAGTGATCAAATGACGGCCTCGCACCGGGATTCGCGCATCAGCGCGGCGGAATCCTGGTGGCGAGGGGTTTGACCGAGTAATCGGGCGCGAAGCGGCAATCCTTCGGGCTGGCTGCGCGCATTTCGCGGCACGCTGCCGCGATGCCGGCCGGGGATGGCTTCGCGCCTTTTTCGATCCAGGCGAGCAGGGCCTCGAACAGGGGCGGATACATGGCGTCGCCCCAATAGCTGTGCTGGTCCGAATCGACAAAGACCATCACCAGCCGCCCGCCGTTGCCCGCGGCCTCCATGCGCCGGCGCAGCGTGTCGCCGCCTTCGACGAACACCGTGGAATCCCCGATGCCGTGCGCGGCAAGCACCGGCATGCGGAAGCGGCCGGCGTGATCGACATCCGCCGCGAATCGGGCCGCCGCCGCAGGGTCGGCGCGATAGCGCAGCACGCCGGCGTTCAGCGCGGCATCGTCTCCCGAACCCGAATACCGCACGCTGTCGTTGCCGAAAGGACTGGCGCCGCCGGAGCGCCGCACCACATCGCGCAGCGTGAAGGTGCCCCAGTTCAAATGGCCGATGATCGCGCTTTCCGGAATTCTCACGACATCGACGATGGTGCGCACGCGCAGCGCCTGCTCGGGCGTGCGCTGGGCGGCCGGCCGGTTCAGGCCAAGACAGTCGTTCACGCGGGCGGCCAGATCGGCGTTGCTCATCTTGCTGTCGGCCGGCAGCCCCATCCACAGCGGGTATTGCTGCTCCTCAGGATGCGGATGGTTGTTGCACAGGTACTGGTAGATCGCCCGCAGGTCGAGCCGGAAATCGTAGGTGGCCGGGCCGGCAACAACGCCGCTGGTGAGCAGCATGCCGTCCCAGGGTCCGGGAAACAGCTCGGCGGTACGGGTTGCGACCATGGCGCCCCAGGATTGGCCGTGCAGCAGGGTGCGCCGCGGCTTCGCGACATGATCCACAAAAATACGGCGTACGCGCTCGGAGTCCTCGGCGGCGGTGGTGACGGCGAAGCCGCCCTGGCGGAACACGGAGCCCGCCCAGGCATGACCCTGCTGAACGGTGATCGCCCAGCGCTTGATGTCCTCGTCGGCGCGGGCGGCCCTGGGTTCGCCGAGGTCGGGTCCGCCATGTGCATGCACCACCAGCACGCCGCTCCATTTCGCGGGCATCACGATCAGGTAATGCGCCTTTGCCGAATCCTGTCCGCGCAGGCACCTTGCGCCGGCGGGCACTCCGTCAGGGCAGGCGGCGGCCTGCGGCGCGGCTTCCGGTGGCGGCTGCACGGTGGCGCAGCCGCCGGCGAGTGCGCCCATCAGCGCGATCAGGGGCAGCACAGTTCTGGTGTTTGGCATCATGGCCTCGCTGGCGGTTTCCGGTGACGGTGATGATGACCGCTTATCGCAGGTCGAGATTGAGTTCGGTGATCAGTTTGCCCCAGCGCGCCATGCCGCCGCGGATCAGTTCCGAAACATACTCTGGCGTGCTGGATTGCGGTTCAAAGCCCGCCGCCTGCAGCCTGTCGTTTGCGGCCGGCTGCTTGAGAATGCCCACCACTTCAGTGTTGAGGCGTGTGATCAGCGCCTTCGGTGTTTTCGCCGGGGCGAGCATGGCCGTCCACTGGTAGACGTCAAAGCCCTTGAGGCCCGATTCATCCAGCGTCGGCACATCAGGCAGCGCTGCCGAACGTTTTTTGGAGGTCACGGCCAGAATCCGGACACGCCCGGTCTTGGTTTGGGGGATGACCGTCGAGGATCCGAGCACGGCGGCAGGCACCTGGCCGCCGCTGAGGTCGACGATGGCCTGGCCGCCGCCCTTGTAGGGAATGTGCGTCATGTCGATCCCGGCCATTTTCTTGATCAGTTCCCCCGAGAGGTGCTGCGAAGTGCCGGTGCCCGAGGTGCCGAAGGACAGCGGCTTGGCCTTGGCCAGTGCAATGAATTCCCTGACGCTTTTTGCGGGTGTCGCCGCATGAACCGCCAGCACCAGCGGCTGGGTCGACATCAGCGAAATCGGCGCGAAGCTGCTGCGTGGATCGAATGTCAGGTTCTTGAAGGCCGAAGGCAGCAGGGTCAGCGAATCCGCGGTGGTGATCAGGGTGTAGCCGTCGGCGGCTGACTCCGCAACACCGGTGAAGGCGATGGTGCCAGTGGCCCCGGGCCGATTGTCGACGACCACCTGCTGCCCCAGCCTGCTGCTGAGTTGCTCGGCGATGACGCGTGATACCAGGTCGGTGGCGCCACCCGGCACATAGGGCACGACCAGCCGTACCGGCCGCACCGGCCAGGACGCGGCTTGTGCGGCCGCCGCGCCGCTGGCGGCCATCAGCAGTGCCGCGAGCAGCGGTTTCAGGGTGGAATAAAGGGTGGAATACAGGGCGGAAAAATCCGGGTGACTGGTAGGCATGGGGTTTTCCCTCAGGTTGGGCCCGGCGGATGGCCGGAATCCGGCTTTGTCATTGTGCCCCGTTAGAAGTAGTATAAGCAACTACTATGGCATCAAAAGTTGTCCGCTCCAGGGCGCCGGCCGCGGCGGCGCCCCTTGCCACGGCCCTGCGCGGACTGGGTTTTACCGACTACGAGGCCAGGGCCTATGCCGCGCTCGCGGCCAGGCAGCCGGCCACGGCCTATGAAATCGCCATCCAGGCAGGCTTGCCCCGCGCCAATGTCTATTCGGCGCTGCGCGCGCTTGAAGCGAAGGGCGCGATCCAGCCGGTGACCGAAAACCCGGTGCGTTACGTGCCGGTGAATCCCGAGCAGTTCTTCCGCGGCATCCAGCGCAGCACCAGCGGCCTGTGCGAAGACGTGATGCGCGAGATGAAGCGGGCGGCGCGCGATGATGGCGGCAATTCCTACGTTTCAGTGCTGCGCGGCGAGGCCGAAGTGCGCCTGCGCCTGAAGGAAATGATCGAGGCTGCGCGAGAACATGTCTGGCTGAAGGGTACGGTGACGCTGATTGCGCCGCACGCACGCGAACTGGCCGCGGCCGCGCGGCGCGGCGTCACGGTGCGGCTGATCGTGTTCGGCCGCGCGGTGCCGGGGCTGAAGCCGCACCGCCGCATCCAGGTGATTCCGCATGAGGGTGACGGCGAACTCCACGGCCCGCCGTCGGATGCGCTGCTCACCGCGACCGTGGATGGCAGCAGCATGCTCATCGCCTCGTTCACCGACAGCGTCAGGGCCTCGTTTGCGCGCGACTATCCGGTGATCTACGTGATCGAGACCCTGCTGCTGCACGAAATCTACCTGGCCGAAATCCACACCGCCTTCGGTCCGCAGCTGGAGGCGCGTTTCGGCCGCCAGCTTTCCGGGTTGCGCCGCAAGTACCGTCCCCGCGGTCGCGGCCGGCCGGTGATCGAGGGCAGCGAACCGGGATGAAGCCCGCCGGCTCGGCCCGGCACGAGGGTCGCGATTGACGCATTGATTGAGGAGGAGCAACAGCATGTCTGAAACCCCGAAGGGCAAGCGCCCCAACATCGTACTGATCCTGGCCGACAACCTCGGCTGGGGCGTACTGGGCTGTTACGGCGGCGGCGCCCTGCGCGGTGCGCCGACGCCGCGCATCGACGCGCTGGCCGGTGAAGGCCTGCGCCTGCTCAATTTCAACGTCGAGTCGGATTGCGTGCCGACCCGCTCGGCATTGATGACCGGACGCCACCCGATCCGCACCGGCGCGCTGCAGTCGGTGCCGGCGGGCCTGCCGCAGGGCATTCACCCCTGGGAAGTCACGCTGGCGCAACTGCTGAAAGGGCAGGGTTATGCCACGGCGATCCACGGCAAATGGCATCTGGGCGACCGCAAGGGACGCTTTCCCACCGACCGCGGATTTGACGAGTGGTACGGCATTCCGCGCACCACCAACGAAAGCATGTTCACCAGCTCGCCGGGCTACGATCCGAAAGTGACCCCGCTGCCTTATGTGCTGGAAGCCAAAGCCGGCGAAATGCCGCGCGA
>JAJTHX010000305.1 GCA_021300125.1 Betaproteobacteria bacterium
ACCCAGACAACCCCGATCCAAAAGAGGAAGAAATGAAGATTTACTATGACAAGGACGCAGATCTCTCGCTGATCAAGCGCAAGCAGGTTGCCATCATCGGTTATGGCTCCCAGGGCCATGCCCACGCCAATAACCTCAAGGATTCCGGAGCCAAGGTGACCGTGGGCCTGCGCAAGGACGGCGCCTCCTGGAACAAGGCCAAGAAGGCCGGTATTGCCGTGAAGGAGGTTGCCGATGCGGTGAAAGGTGCCGACCTGGTCATGATCCTGCTGCCGGACGAGCACCACGCCGACGTTTATCGGGACGAGATCGAGCCCAACCTGAAGAAGGGTGCCACGCTCGCGTTCGCCCACGGATTCAACGTCCATTTCAAACAGGTCGAGCCGCGTGCCGACCTCGACGTGATCATGATCGCCCCCAAGGGCCCCGGCCATCTGGTGCGTTCGACCTATACCCAGGGCGGTGGCGTGCCGGCGCTGATCGCCGTTTACCAGAACCCGAGCAAGAAGGCGCGCGACATTGCCCTGTCCTACGCCGCCGCCATCGGTGCCGCACGTGCCGGCGTGATCGAAACCACGTTCCGCGAGGAATGCGAAACCGATCTTTTTGGCGAACAGGTGGTGCTCTGTGGCGGCCTTACCGCGCTGATCCAGGCCGGTTTTGAAACCCTGGTGGATGCCGGCTATGCTCCGGAAATGGCCTATTTCGAATGCCTGCACGAGGTCAAGCTGATCGTCGACCTGATCTATGAGGGCGGCATCGCGAACATGCGCTATTCGGTGTCGAACACCGCAGAGTACGGTGACTTCACCCGCGGACCGCGCATCATTACTGACGAGACACGCGCCGAAATGCGCAAGATTCTGGCCGAGATCCAGACCGGCCAGTTCGCCAAGGAATTCATCCTCGAGAACAAGGCCGGCGCACCGACCCTGAAAGCCCTGCGCCGCATCGGCCAGGCTCACCAGGTCGAGACCGTGGGTGCCAAGCTGCGCGACATGATGCCCTGGATCAAGAAAAACCGGCTGGTCGACCAGACCAAGAACTGATGCCGGCTTGACGGGCGACCGCAACGGGTGATGCACTTGCCGTGCGAAACCCGGACCGGCCGCTTTTTCTTTGCCTGAAGCCATTCAAATGAGCTCCTATCCGCATCCGATCATTGCCCGCGAAGGCTGGCCGTTCATCGCGTCAACACTGGCGGTTGCGCTGATTGCCCAGGTGCTGGGCGGTTTTGCCTGGGCCGCCTTCCCCTGGCTGGTGCTGTTGTTCATGCTCCAGTTTTTCCGCGACCCGCCCCGTGCAATTCCTGCAGATCCGGCCGCTGTGCTGTCGCCTGCTGATGGTCGCATCGTGTCGGTGGAGAAGGCGCGCGACCCCTACCTCGACCGCGAGGCGCTCAAGATCAGCGTGTTCATGAACGTGTTCAACGCGCACTCGAACCGCATCCCGGTGGACGGCACGGTGATCAAGACCGAGTATTTTTCCGGCAGCTTTCTCAATGCCGAGCTGGCCAAGGCATCTCTCGAGAACGAGCGTGCGGTGACCTGCCTGCGTACTGCCGCCGGGCACGAGGTGACCTGCGTCCAGGTCGCGGGCCTCATCGCGCGACGCATCCTCTGTTATGCCAAAACCGGAGACCGTTTCGCCCGTGGCGACCGTTACGGCTTCATCCGTTTCGGTTCGCGTGTCGATGTCTACCTGCCCCTGCAGGCGGTGCCGCGGGCCTCGGTCGGCGACAAGGTCCATGCCACCGAATCGGTGTTGGCCGAGCTGGTCTAGCCCCGGACGGCCGATGGGTTAAGATGCATTCATGGCCGAACTGAAAGAACACAAGCAGTTCATCAAGTCCCGCTTCGCGCGGCGTGGCATCTACTGGCTGCCGAACATGTTCACACTGGCAGCTCTGTTCGCCGGGTTCTATGCCGTGGTGCAGGCGGTGGGTGGCCGTTTCGAGCAGGCTGCGATCGCGATCTTTGTCGCACTTGTGCTCGACGGACTTGACGGCCGCATCGCACGGCTGACGCGCACCCAGAGCGACTTTGGCGCAGAGCTCGACAGTCTTTCCGACATGGTGTCCTTCGGCGTGGCGCCGGCGGTCGTGGTCTATGTCTGGGCGCTCAAGGATTTCGCCGCGATGAAGACAGTACCGCTGCTCGGGCCCTGGCTTTCGACCAAGCTGGGCTGGATCGCGGCCTTCGTCTACTGTGCCTGCGCCGCGCTGCGGCTGGCGCGCTTCAACACCAACATCGACATCGTCGACAAGCGCTTCTTCCAGGGGCTGCCCAGTCCGGCCGCCGCTGCGCTGGTGGCCGGACTGGTGCTGGCGATGAGCGAATACCAGGTGCGCGGTGCCGATGTGAAATGGCTGGCGTGGGGGCTGACCCTGGTGGCCGGCCTGACCATGGTCAGCAACCTGCGCTTTTACAGCGGCAAGGACATCAACCTGCGCAAGAGTGTGTCGTTTTCGGCCGTTGTCGCGATTGCCCTGGGTTTTGTGCTTCTGATCGCCTTTGCCGGCACCTTGCCGGAAATGCTGTTTACGCTGTTCGTGATCTACGGCCTGTCGGGTTACGCGCTCTGGATTTATGACAGGGTCGCGCGCAAGCCGGAACAGGCCCCGCCTCAGGACGGCTGAGCACGGCTTGCGGCGGTTCCTGAAAGCCGCTATATTTCCTGAATCATGCATTCGTTTCCGCAGACCCTGATTCCTCATGCCCGCGCTCTCGTGCCGGCCGGTCTGCTGCTGCGCGGCCGCGCGCGCTAACACAACCCCCTCCTCTCTTGCATCACCCCGAACCGGACCGAACGATCGGCCCGGGCAACCCTGTTATCGGACCGGCATGGCCGGTTCTCATGACCCAGAGGTTTGACATGGCCAAGGAAAAACTCATCATTTTCGACACCACGATGCGCGACGGCGAACAGAGCCCAGGCGCTTCTATGACCAGGGAAGACAAGCTGCGCATCGCGCGCCAGCTCGAGCGCATGCGTGTGGACGTGATTGAGGCCGGCTTTCCCGCGGCCAGCGATGGCGATTTCGAGTCGGTACAGGCGGTGGCGCGTGCGATCAAGGACAGTACCATCTGCGGCCTCGCGCGTGCCAACGAGAAGGATGTCCGTCGCTGCGGCGAAGCAGTGAAGGTGGCTGCGCTGCCGCGCATCCACACCTTCATCGCGACTTCTCCGATCCACATGGAGAAGAAGCTGCGCATGGAGCCTTCGCAGGTGATCGACCAGGCCGTGCGGGCGATCAAGTGGGCGCGCGATTACACCGACAACGTCGAATTCTCGGCTGAGGACGCAGGCCGTTCAGACCTCGATTTCCTGTGCCGCATACTGGAGCAGGTCATCAAGGCTGGCGCGCGAACGATCAACGTGCCCGATACCGTCGGATATACGCTGCCTGACCAGTTCGGCAGCCTGATCCGGAATCTGCGCGAGCGTATCCCGAACTCGGACCAGGTGATCTGGTCGGTGCACTGCCACAACGACCTCGGCCTTGCGGTGGCCAATTCCCTCTCCGCCGTCCAGAACGGCGCGCGGCAGGTGGAGTGCACCATCAACGGCCTGGGAGAGCGGGCGGGCAACGCTTCGCTCGAGGAAATCGTGATGGCGGTGCGTACAAGGCAGGATCTTTTCCAGTGCGATACCAACATTGATGCCACCCAGATTGTCCCGGCCTCCAAGCTGGTTTCCGGCATCACCGGCTATCCGGTGCAGCCGAACAAGGCGATTGTCGGCGCCAATGCCTTTGCCCACGAGTCCGGCATCCACCAGGATGGCGTGCTCAAGCACCGCGAAACCTACGAAATCATGAGCGCGGAGTCGGTGGGCTGGACCACCAACCGGCTGACCCTGGGCAAGCTCTCCGGGCGCAATGCCTTCAAGACCCGCCTGCAGGAAATCGGCGTCGAACTCGAGTCGGAAGAGGCACTCAATGCCGCCTTCAAACGCTTCAAGGAACTGGCGGACAAGAAGCGGGAGATTTTCGACGAAGACCTTCACGCGCTCATCAGCGAGGAAAACCTCGAACATGTCGAGAACGAGCGCTTCAACCTGGTCTCGCTGACCGCCCATTCCGAAACCGGTGAGCAGCCCTATGCCCGCGTGATCATGTCCGATCAGGGGCGCGAGCGTTCCTCGGAAGCCCACGGCAGCGGGCCTGTGGACGCAGCATTCAAGGCGGTGGAGGCGCTGGTGGACAGCAAGGCGGAACTGCTGCTCTATTCAGTAAATGCCATCACTACCGGTACTGATGCGCAGGGCGAAGTCACCGTGCGGCTGTCGCGCGATGGCCGCATCGTTAACGGGCAGGGAGCGGATACCGATATCGTGGTGGCCTCGGCCAAGGCCTATATCAACGCGGTCAACAAGCTCTACGCCAAGTCCGAGCGGCTCAACCCCCAGCTCTGAAACTCGCATGTTGATGCATGGACAACCTGTTGCGGCTCGCAACGTGTTGTGGGCTCAACCCCCAGCTCTGAAACTCGCATGTTGATGCCTCAGCCTTCGCGGTGAATGCCGCCGCGAAGGCTGCGCACTGCGACGATGGCGGCGAAAAAGTAAGCCGTTGCCAGTGCGGTTTCCGTCCATGCGAGCCACTGGCTCGGCCCGTTTTCACTGTAGCCCCGCACAACGCCCTCCGCGAAGTAGACCAGCACCAGCATTGTCGACAGACGGTAGGTGTAAAGCCTGCCGCCGAGCACACCGGGTGCGATCAGAAGCAGGGGCAGCACTTTCAAGGCCAGCCATGAACCGCCTGGCCGCAAAGGCGCAAGCCACAGTTCCCAGAGCAGGCACAGCGCGATCAATGCGATGTGCAGCGCTGCTGCCACGACGACCGGGCGCGGGAGTGCCGCAGCGGTCATGGCCGGGCCAGCTTCAGGGCGGTTTCGGCGAGGCGTTTTCCCAGCGCGATGCAGAGCCGGCGTTCCTGGTCGCTGACGGGCAGATCGCCCGCGGCGCCGGCGTGATGACTCGCGCCATAGGGCGTGCCGCCCCCGGTGGTGGCCAGAAGCTCCGGCGAGCTGTAGGGCAGGCCCACGATCAGCATGCCGTGGTGCAACAGCGGCAGCATCATCGACAGCAGCGTGGTTTCCTGTCCGCCATGCAGGCTTGCGGTCGAGGTGAAGACTGCGGCGGGCTTGTCCGCAAGGGCGCCCCTGAGCCACAGCTCCGAACTGCCGTCGAGAAAAAATTTCAGCGGCGCGGCCATGTTGCCGAAACGGGTGGGTGAACCGAGTGCAAGGCCTGCGCATTCCTCCAGGTCCCGCAACTCCGCGTAAGGTGCGCCTTTCGCGGGGATTGCGGGCTCCGACGCTTCGCAAACCGTGGACACGCGGGGCACGGTGCGCAACCGGGAGACGGCCCCGGCCTGTTCGACGCCGCGCGCGATCCATTGCGCCATGTCGCGGGTGGCGCCCTGGTGGCTGTAGTAGAGGATCAGGATTTCATTCATCGCATTCCTGCCGTTCATCGCGAGGCCGCGCGGATTTCCGGGGGCGCCGAGTAATGCCATTGGTCACGCCAGGCGCGCAGCACCATGTTCGGGTAGTCGGGTTTGCCCAGGCTGCCGTTGTAGCGGCCCAGCGCGCGAAACAGGTTGCCGTTTTCGATGTCGATGTAGTGGCGCAGGATGATGCAGCCGAAGCGCAGGTTGGTGCGCAGGTGAAACAGATTGTGCTCGCTGCTGCCGATCAGCTTCACCCAGAACGGCATCACCTGCATGTAGCCGCGGGCGCCAGCGCTGGAAACGGCGTACTTGCGAAACGCGCTTTCCACCTGGATCAGGCCGAGCACCATTTGCGGATCCAGTCCCGCGCGGCGTGCTTCGTAATGCACGGTAAGCAGGAACTCCTCGCGTTCCACGCGATTCGGCATGCGCTTCTGAAGGCGCGAAGACATCGCGGCCAGCCAGGCCCGGGCTTCCTGTTCGGTATCGAAGGCCAGCACCGGTGTGGCCTGGTCGGCCACCGCCTGGTGCAGCGCGGCGCGCACGCTGACCGACAGCGGTTCGTACTGTTGCGCTCCGCCAAGGACCGCGGATGGGCTCAGCAGCACGCTGCCGGTCAGGATTGCGGCGAATCTCCGCATATCATTGATTTTATTGAATTTTCTATGTCGCCCAAGGCGATGTTTGTGGCCTTGTCGTCGCGCCGGCCCTTGTATTCCGCGACACCGTCCTTGAGTCCGCGCTCGCCGATCACCACCCGGTGGGGAAGACCAATCAGCTCCATGTCGGCGAACATGACGCCCGGCCGCTCGTCGCGGTTGTCGAGCAGCACGTCGATGCCGGCAGCAGCAAGCGCATCGTGCAGCCGGTCGGCGGCTTCGCGCACCGCTGCGCTCTTACCGTAACCGATGGGCACGATTGCGACTGCGAATGGCGCAATCGCGGCGGGGAAGATGAT
>JAJTHX010000027.1 GCA_021300125.1 Betaproteobacteria bacterium
ACCGGAACGGCGGACACCGAGGCCTACGAGTTCCAGCAGATCTACGGACTCGAAACCGTGGTGATCCCGACGCACAGGCCGATGGTGCGCAAGGACCTGATGGATCAGGTGTTCCGCACATCGCAGGAAAAATACCAGGCGATCATCAACGACATCCGCGGCTGCCACGAGCGCGGCCAGCCGGTGCTGGTCGGCACGACCTCGATCGAAAACTCGGAATACATCTCGGGCCTGCTGCAGAAAGCCCAGATTCCGCACAACGTGCTGAATGCCAAGCAGCACGCGCGTGAGGCCGAGATCGTGGTCCAGGCCGGCCGGCCGCGCATGATCACCATCGCCACCAACATGGCGGGCCGCGGCACCGATATCGTGCTCGGCGGCAACCCGGAGCCCGAGATCGCCGCCCTTGAGGCAGACTCCAATCTCGACGAGTCAGCGCGCAAGCGCCTGAGCGACGAAATCCGCACCGAATGGCAGAAGCGCCACGACGAGGTGGTCAGGGCCGGCGGCCTGCACATCGTCGGCACCGAGCGCCACGAATCGCGCCGCATCGACAACCAGCTGCGCGGCCGTTCCGGCCGCCAGGGCGATCCCGGTTCCAGCCGCTTCTACCTGGCGCTGGACGACGCGCTGCTGCGCATTTTCGCCTCCGACCGTGTCGCCGCGATCATGCAGCGGCTGAAAATGCCGGAAGGCGAGGCGATCGAGCATCCCTGGGTCACGCGCTCGATCGAGAACGCCCAGCGCAAGGTTGAGGCGCGCAATTTCGATATGCGCAAGCATCTGCTCGAATACGACGATGTCGCCAATGACCAGCGCAAGGTGGTCTACCAGCAGCGCAACGAGCTGCTGGAGGCCAAGGACATTTCATCGACTGTGACCGCCATGCGGGCCGATGTGATCGGTGGACATGTTTCGGCGCATGTGCCTCCGGGAAGCCTTGAGGAACAATGGGACGTGCCGTCGCTGGAAACCGTGCTCAAGGCCGAGTTCTCGCTGGATCTGCCGCTGCAGCAGTGGCTAAGAGACAGTCCGGAGATGGAAGAGTCGGCGCTGCGCGAGAGGGTGATCGAGGCCACCCATGCCCAATACAACGGGAAAACCCAGGCTGTGGACCAGGCTGCCATGCGTCAGTACGAGCGCGCGGTCATGCTGCAGAGCCTCGACACTCACTGGCGGGAGCATCTCTCCGCGCTGGATCACCTGCGCCAGGGCATCCATCTTCGCGGTTACGCCCAGAAAAACCCGACCCAGGAATACAAGCGGGAGGCCTTCGAGTTGTTCTCGGCCCTGCTGAACATGATCAAGACCGATGTCACGCGCACACTGATGACGGTGCACATCCGCAATGCCGAGGAGTTGCGCGCAGCCGAGGAGCATGAAGCCCTGCGCAATCTGCAGTTCCAGCACGCCGCCGCGGCGGCCGAGGATGCTGCTGTGGACGAACCTGCCGCCAGCATCGCCGCCGAGGCAGCGGAACCGGCGCAGCCATTCGTGCGTGCCGGCGAAAAGGTCGGCCGCAACGATCCCTGTCCCTGCGGCTCGGGCAAGAAGTACAAGCAGTGCCACGGCAGGTTGAGCTAATCCGCGGTAGTTGCCGATGCCCGTCAACCTGAATTCCCCCGATCCGAAGACGCTGCTGCCGGTGCCCGGCGTCGAACTCGGCATTGCCGAGGCCGGCGTGCGCAAGGCCAACCGCCGTGACCTGCTGCTGATCCGCCTCTCCGAAGGTACTCGAGTCGCAGGGGTGTTCACCCAGAACCGCTTCTGTGCAGCACCGGTGGTCGTGGCCAAGCAGCACCTGTCCACGCTCGATCCCGGCCGCGGCATCCGCGCGCTGGTGGTCAATACCGGTGTTGCGAATGCCGGTACCGGCTCCGACGGCCTGGCCCGCGCGCGTCAGACCTGTGGAGAGGCGGCGAAGCTGCTCGGCTGCACCGCGGCGCAGGTGCTTCCCTTTTCCACGGGTGTCATCATGGAACCGCTGCCGGTCGAGCGCATCGTTGCGGCATTGCCGCGCTGCGTCGCCGCGTTGCGCGCCGATGCCTGGGCTGATGCTGCCGCAGCGATCATGACCACCGACACGGTATCCAAGGCAGTGTCGCGGCGTTTCGAGATCGGCGGCACCACAGTCACCATCACCGGCATTTCCAAAGGTGCCGGGATGATCCACCCTGGCATGGCGACCATGCTCGGATTCGTCGCCACCGATGCGAAAATCTCGGCATCACTGCTGAAGACCGTGGTGGCCCATGCTGCAAACCGTTCCTTCAACGCGATCACTGTCGACGGCGACACCTCGACCAATGACAGTTTCACGCTGATTGCCAGCGGGCAGGCGGCGATGGCCGAGATCACGGATGCCAAAAGCGCGGAATACCTTGCATTCCGCGACGCGGTCACCACGGTGTCCACGGAACTGGCGCAGGCCATCGTCCGCGACGGCGAAGGGGCTACCAAGTTCATCACCATCAAGGTCGAAGCCGGCCGCGACGAAACCGAATGCCGTAAGGTCGCGTTTGCCATTGCCCATTCGCCGCTGATCAAGACCGCGTTCTTTGCATCGGACCCCAACCTCGGCCGTATCCTGGCCGCGATCGGTTATGCCGGCATTGACGACCTCGAGGTCGAGGGCATCGAGCTCTACCTGGATGATGTGCTGGTGGCGGAGCGCGGAGGCCGCAGCCCGGCTTACGAGGAAGCGCAGGGCCAGCGGGTGATGAAGCAGGCGGAGATCACGGTGCGCGTGGTGCTCAATCGCGGCCGGGCGACGACGACGGTGTGGACCTGCGATCTCTCACACGACTACGTCAGTATCAATGCGGATTACCGTAGTTAATTTTTTCAATAAAATCAATAGGTTATGAAAAAAACCGCAGACCGGCCCGACCTCGGGGCCGTGCTTGCCAGGGCTGATGCCGTGCTCGCCCGGCTCGAGCAATGGCTGCCGGCGCCGCCTGCGACGGTGGACTGGAAGGCGTCGATCGCCTTCCGCTGGCGGCGCAAGGGCAAACACGCGCAGTTGGAGCCCATCCACCAGGTGCACCGCATCGACTTGCGGGACCTGCACGGCATTGATGACCAGAAAAAACTGGTCGAGCAGAATACCCGCCAATTTGTCGAAGGCCTGCCTGCAAACAACGTGCTGCTTACCGGTGCCCGCGGCACCGGCAAATCCTCGCTGGTCAAGGCGCTGCTCAACAAGTACGCGTCGCGCGGCATGCGCCTGATCGAGGTCGAAAAGCGCGACCTTACCGATCTGCCGGACATCGTCGAGCTGATCCACGCGCGGCCCGAGCGCTTCGTGCTCTATTGCGACGACCTGTCCTTCGAGGCGGACGAACCCGGC
>JAJTHX010000232.1 GCA_021300125.1 Betaproteobacteria bacterium
TACGGCTACACCATCATCAACGACGTGACCGCGCGCACGCTGCAGAACCGCCACAAGCAGTGGTTCCTCGGCAAGAGCCTCGACGGCTTCTGTCCGATGGGCCCGTGCATCGTCACCGCTGACGAGATCAAGGATGTGACCCAGTTGCAGCTGATCACCAAGGTCAATGGCGAGGTCCGCCAGAATGCCTTCGTCAGTCAGCTCATTTTCGATATCCCGCGCCTGATCGAGGATCTGTCACGGGTGATGACGCTGGAGCCAGGCGACCTCATTGCCACCGGCACTTGCGCCGGTGTCGGCATCGGTTTCAACCCGCCGAAGTACCTGAAACCCGGCGACCGCGTGGCGATCACCATCGAGCCGATCGGCACCCTCGAAAACCCGGTGGCCTGATGCGCTTTGTCCGTTACCTGTGCGGCGGCGCGCTGCGCCTGGGTGCACTCGACGGCGGATCGGTGATCGACCTGCTCGATGCGGCGCCTTTGGGCACTCCGCCGGCCCTGCTTGCCGCGCTGTCCGACGCGACGGCCCTGATTGCCGCCGGTGATGCCGGGCTGAAGGTGGCCCGCGCCGCGATTGCCGGGGCGTCTTCAGCGGCGCGCACACCGCTCGCCAATGCCCGGCTGCTGGCGCCGATCCTGCCCTCGCTGATCCTGTGCAGCGGCGAGAACTACTGGGATCACCGTGAGGAAAAGCCCGAGGTCACGCGCAAGGACCCGGAGTTTTTCCTGAAGACCGGGCTCGGCGTGATCGGCCCCGGCGACAGTATCGTGCTCGACCCGGCGGTTACGAAAAAACTCGACTACGAAACCGAACTGCTGATCGTGATCGGCAAGCCCGGCCGCCACATTCCGGCGGACAGGGCGTACGAGCACATTTGGGGCTACAGCGTGATGAACGATGTCACCGCGCGCGACCGCCAGGTGACGCTCAGGGCCGACGGCTCTTCGGTCTACAACCTCGGCCCGGGCAAGAATTTCGACACCTGCGCCCCGATCGGCCCGGCGATCGTCACCGCCGAGGAGCTGCGCGACGTGCAGAACCTGCAAGTGCGCACCTCGGTCAACGGCGAACTGCGGCAGAGCAATTCGACCGCCAAGATGATCTGGACCTGCGCCCAGCTGGTCGAGTTTTTCTCGACCTTCCTCACGCTGCAGCCCGGCGTGGTGATTTCCACCGGCACCCCGGGCGGCACCGCCTGGGGCTCGGACGCCGAACTCGGCGGCAAGAAGCCGATGCGCAAGGACGTGGTCACCGCGAGCGGTTACCTGCGCCCGGGCGACGAGGTGGTGTGCGAGATCGAGGGCGTAGGGCGTCTGGTCAATCGTGTGGTGGCGCGGTGAAAGACAATAAAGGCGATTAACAGGATGGGCAGGATGTTCAGGATTAAAACCGTTGGAAATGGGCAGTATCTGGCTGGGGTTTACCCTGAACATCCTGTCCATCCTGTAATAACAGCAGTTAAAAATCCGGAGGAGAGATCATGAACAAGCGTTATCTGATAGCCGTGCTGCTGCTGGCCTGCGGCGTCGTACAGGCGCAGGAGACTTTCCCCAACCGCGCCCTGACCATGGTGGTGCCGTTTCCGCCGGGCGGGGTGGCCGATGTCACCGGGCGCCCGACGGCGGCCGCGCTGGAGAAGGTGCTCAAGCAGCCGGTGACCGTGGCCAACCGTCCGGGCGCCGGCGGCGCCGTGGGCAATGCCGCGGTGGCGAATGCCAAACCCGACGGTTATACGGTGCTGATGGCCCTGTCCAGCATCACCGTGATTCCCGAGGCGGACAAGCTGTTCAACCGCAAGCCGGCCTACACGCTCGACCAGCTGGCGCCGATCGCGCTGGTGTCGGCGGATCCGGTGATCCTGGTGGTGCATCCCTCGCTGCCGGTGAAGACGCTGAAGGATGTGGTGGCGCTGGCGAAAAAGCAGCCGGGCGAGCTGTCGTATTCATCCTCCGGCGTCTACGGCGCGCTGCACATGCCGATGGAGATGTTCCTGCACGCGGCGCAGCTGAAAATGCGCCATGTCCCGACCACCGGCGGCGGACCCGCGATCACCCAGCTGCTCGGCGGCCATGTCACGATGACCGCCGGCGGACCCGCGGCGATCACCTCGCATGTCAAGGCCGGCAAGCTGCGCCCGATCGTGACCTGGGGCGCCGAACGCCATCCCAACTACCGTGAAGTGCCCACCTTCAAGGAACAGGGCATGGACATCGTCTATTACATCTGGGCCGGCATGTTCGCGCCCGCGGGCACGCCGGAGCCGGTGATGAAGGTGCTGCGCGACGCGGTGCGACAGGCAGTGAATGACGCCGATTTCAGGGCGCAGATGGCGAAGGTCAACTCGCCGGTGAATCATCTGGATGCGCCGGAGTTCGCGAAATACGTGGACGCTGATTCCAGGCGGCTGGCCAAGGTGGTCCAGGTCATCGGCCGGGTGCAGTAGTGATGACTGAATCGCAACGACCGCAGGGCGGATTGCGCAGCGACCAGGTCTCGGGCCTGATCCTGTCCGCACTGGCCCTGTATGTCGGCTGGCTCAACCGCGAATTCCCGGTCGGCACGCTGGCCGAGCCGGGACCCGGCTATGTGCCGATGCTGCTCGCCATCGGACTGGGCCTGATCGGGCTGCTGATTGCCGTTCTCGGTTCGCGCTCGTCCGCTTTGTCGGGCATGGTCTGGCCGGAAGCGATCCGCGCACTGGTGATCATGACCGCCTGCGTGCTCGCCACCCTCGCGCTGGAGCGCATCGGCTACCGCATCACGGTCGCCGCGCTGCTGGTGTTCTTCTTCGGCGTGGTCGAGCGCAAGTCGTGGTGGATGACGGCCACCGTCGCCGTGGCATTCAGCCTCGCTTCACATTACGTGGTGGGCGTGCTGCTCAAGGTGCCTCTGCCGCGCGGGCCGTGGGGATTCTGATGGTCGAGACCCTGAACAGCCTGATGCACGGCTTCGCGGTGGCCTTCCAGCCGGAAGTGATGATGTATGCCTTCTTCGGCTGCATCATCGGAACCCTGGTGGGCATGATGCCGGGGCTGGGGCCGCTTGCCGGCATCAGCCTGCTGCTGCCGGCCACCTTCGGCCTCAACCCGATCATCGCCATCGTGCTCCTCGCCGGCGTCTACTACGGCGCGATGTACGGCGGCTCGACCACCTCGATCCTGATGCGCATCCCCGGCGAGGCGGCATCGGTGATGACCTGCGTCGACGGTTATGCAATGACGCAGCAGGGCCGCGCCGGTCCGGCGCTGGCAATCGCGGCGATCGGTTCCTTCGTTGCCGGTACCCTGGGCGTGCTGGGCCTGATGCTGCTGGCACCGACGCTGGCCAGCTTCGCATTGCGCTTCGGTCCGCCCGAATACACCGCACTGCTGCTGGTGGGGCTGTTCGTGCTGGCCTATATGAGCGGCGGTTCGATGCTGAAGACGCTGGCGATGGCGGTGTTCGGCCTGCTGCTCGGAATGATCGGCATTGACGTGATGAGCGGTTACACGCGCTTCAGCTTCGGCATCACCGAGCTGGGTGACGGCGTGGGCATCGTGCCGGTGGCGGTGGGCCTGTTCGGCATTTCCGAAATCCTGATGACTGCGGGACAGTCCGACCCGCCCAAGGTGCAGCGGCCCACACTGCGCCAGCTGGTGCCGACCGCGTCCGACCTGCGCCAGTCGGCGGCCCCGATCATGCGCGGCAGCCTGCTCGGTTTCATGATCGGCATCATTCCCGGCTCGGCACACGTGATTTCCTCGTTCGTGTCCTACGGCCTGGAGCGGCGCCTGTCTAAGCATCCCGAGCGTTTCGGCAACGGCGCGATCGAGGGGGTGGCAGGGCCGGAGTCGGCGAACAATGCGGCGGCCACCGGCGCCTTCGTTCCGATGCTGGCGCTGGGCATCCCGACCGGGCCGGTGACGGCGGTGATGCTGGCCGCGATCATGGTCCACGGCATCCTGCCCGGGCCGATGCTGATCGAGCAGCAGCCTGAGCTGTTCTGGGGTTTCGTTGCCAGCATGTATGTCGGCAACGTGGTGCTGCTGATCCTCAACCTGCCGATGGTCGGCGTTTTTGTCAGCCTGCTGCGCATCCCCTACGCCTATCTTTATCCCTGCATCCTCGCTTTTTGCATCCTCGGCTGCTATTCGGTCAGCAACAGCACCATGGACGTGTGGATCATGCTGGTGATGGGTGTGGTCGGCTATGCGCTGCGCAAATTCGGCTTTGACCTCGCGCCGGTGGCGCTGGGCCTGGTGCTGGGGCCGATGCTGGAGCTGTCGCTGCGCCAGGCGCTGGCCATGAGCGGCGGCGACTATGGCATCTTCCTCGATCGTCCGATTGCGCTGACCATGCTCGGGTTTGCCGTGCTGCTCTTGCTGTTTGCTGTCAAGCCATTGATTTTCAAGGGAAAAGATTGGCGGTCCAAAGTCGGTCTGGACGAGCCAGCCGATTCCTGACGATCCACCCACACCGCCATACACCGGAGCCGAGATGACCCCGATACGTCATGCCTTCTGCCTGGCCGCTCTGCTGCTGGCCACCTGCCTGCCCGCGGTTGCTTCCGACCTGCCGCTGTCCGGCGGTCCCTATGTGCCGACGCCGCAGCGGGTGGTGGATGAGATGCTGAAAATCGCCGGTGTCGGCGCCAAGGACACCGTGATCGATCTCGGTTCCGGCGACGGCCGCATCGTGCTCACCGCGGTACAGAAACACGGCGCGCGCGGCCGCGGCTACGACATCGATGCCAGGCTGGTCGAACGCAGCAATGCCACGGCAAAAAAGCTCGGAATCGAAGGCCGCGCGAGCTTCCATGAAATGGATGTGCTGAAGGCGCCGATCGGCGATGCCACCGTGATCACGCTCTACCTGCTGCCGGAGATGATGCGGGCGCTGCGCAGCAAGTTCCTGAAGGAACTGAAGCCGGGCACGCGCATCGTGTCGCATGACTTCGACTTCGGTGACTGGAAGCCCGAGCGCAGCGTCAACCTCGAACTGGAGGAGAAATACGACTCGCCCGGCCGCTTCTCGTCCAACATCTTCCTCTGGGTCGTGCCGGAACGTTCAGCCCAGTGAGCAGCGCGGTGCCCGGCGGTTCGCCACCGCCTTCCTTCACCTTCCTGATGGTGGTGCTGCTTGCCGGACAGAGCGTCGGCACCATGGGCACCACGATGATTCCCGCGGTGGCGCCACGGGTTGCCGAAACCTACGGCATCCCCTCGGCGCTGGTCGGCTACCAGATCAGCCTCCTTGCCTGCGCGATGGTGTTCGCGCTCGCCTTTGGCAGCAAGTTCAACCGGCGCTGGGGTTCGACCCGGATGCAGCAGATCGGGCTGGCGCTGGTGGCCACCGGCGGACTGATCGCAGTGCTGCCGCATGTGGCGTTTTTTTTCCTGGCATCAATCGCGCTCGGGCTCGGCTACGGCACGCTGACGCCTTCGGCCTCCAATCTGCTGCTGCGCTTCACGCCGGCTGAGCGGCGCAACCTGATTTTCTCGATCAAGCAGGCCGGGGTGCCGCTGGGTGGCATCGGCGCCGCGCTGATCACGCCGGTGGTGGCGGTGCACTTCGGCTGGCAGTGGGCGCTGATCGCCAATTCGCTGGTGCTGTATGCGCTGGTGTTTGTGCTCGGGCGCGGCCGCCCGCACTGGGACGACGACATCGACCCCAAGGCACCGATCGGCGGCAATCCCTTCGGCGGCGTGCTCGACATCTGGCGCCACCCCGTGCTGCGGCTGCTCGGGCTGTCCGGCGGCTGTTTCGTGGTAGTGCAGTTCGGCATCACCACCTTTACCGTGATCCTGTTCAACGAAGAACTGGGCTGGGGGCTGATTGCCGCCGGCCTGGTGCTCACCGCCTCGCAGGTGGGCGGTGTGGCGGGGCGGGTATTCTGGGGCTGGCTTGCCGACCATATCGGCAACGCCTTCCGTTCGATGGTGATCCTGGCGGTGGTGATGGTGGTCGCCGCCCTGGCCTGCGGGCTGCTCACACCGCGCTGGCCGATGTTCGCCGCCTGCCTGCTGTTTTTCGTGTTCGGTTCCACCGCCAGCGGCTGGAACGGCGCTTTCCTCGCCGAGATCGCGCGCATCGTGCCGCCGGCGCAGATCAGCCCGATGACCGGCGGCGCGCTGATCTACGTCAACACCGGCAAGGCGATCGGCCCCATCGCCTGCGCCAACGTGTTCCTGCTCACCGGAGACTACACACTGACTTTCGCGCTGCTCGCGCTGCCTGCAACGTTCGGCTTGTGGTGCGTGTGGAAGGCCGAGCGGCTGCTCGCACGCGCGAGCGGCTGAACGCGCACCGCTCTGGGGCGCGATGGACTGCGACGGTGCACCGGGGTTTCACCGATATCAACAAACGTAATCAGCCGGATGAAGAGGATTTTCGGCCGCGACGTTTTCGAGCCGGTTGCCAGGGGTTTACTCGGGAAAATCCTGTTCATGCCACGTTTTTCAGCCCTGTTGTCTTTGACCCGGCACAGGCATGATGTTTGCTCACTGCCATTTGGAAAACCATTTGGAAAATCAGTTCCAGAAAAGAGGCCCTACATGCTTAAGCTGTCGAGATTGTTGATGCTGGGAGTGCTGGTGCTTGCAGGTCCGCTGTTCGCCCAGCAGTTCCCCGTCAAGCCGGTACGCCTGATCGTGCCTTTTGCACCCGGCGGGCCGAACGACATCCTCGGCCGCCTGGTCGCGCAGAAACTGACCGAACAGTGGGGCCAGCAGGTGCTGGTCGAGAACCGCGGCGGCGCGGGCGGCACCATCGGCCTGGAAGCGGCGCTGCGCGCCCCCAAGGACGGCTATACCCTGGCCATGGGCGGCACCAGCAACCTGACCGTGGCGCCCAGCCTCTACGAGAAGCTCGGCTACAACACGCTGAAGGACGTGACGCCGATCATCAATGTCGCGGTGGTGCCGTATGCGCTGGCGTTGAACCCGACGGTTCCGGCAAAAACCGCGCGTGACCTGTTGGGTATCGCCGGGCGCAAGGCTGGTTATCTGAGCTACGGCTCTTCGGGCGTGGGCAGCATGTCCAGCCTCGCTGCTGAACTCTTCAAGTCACTGTCGAAGACGCAGATCGTGCATGTGCCGTACAAGGGCACCGCGCCGGCGCTGACCGACGTGGTCAGCGGCCAGATCGACCTGATGTTCGCCGACCTCGCGCTGGTGAAGCCGCATGCCGAACGCGGCCGGCTGCGTGCGATCGGCGTCACCGGGCTCAAGCGTTCGCCCTCGGCGAAGGAGCTGCCGACCATCGCCGAGTCGGGCCTGCCGGGCTACGACATCGAACCCTGGTTCGGGGTGGTCACCGCCGAGGGTGTGCCGTCTGCGGTGGTCAGCCGCATCAATGCCGCGATTGCCGCGGCGCTGAAGTCGCCCGACGTGCTGCAGCGCCTTGCTGCGCTGGGTTACGAGCCGCTCGGTAGTACGCCGGAGCAGTTCGCAGCGACGATCCGTGCCGACCTCGCCAAGTACGCGGCCGTGGTCAAGGTCGCCGGCATCAAGGCCGAGCTGTAACGGTCGCGGCGCGCGACTAGGCGCGCCTCAACCCGCGGCTGCGCCGCGCCCCGCAATGCGCCCCGTGACAAAACACTCCGCGATGTTGCCGCCAGACAGATAAAGGTGGCCGAAGGCGCTGCCGCATTCGCCGGCGGCGTAGAGGCGGGGGATGGGCTGGCCATAGACGTCGATGACCCGCGACCGGGCGTCGTGCACCGGACCGCCCTGGGTGTTGGAGATCACCGCCCACATCGTCGAGCCGTAGAAGGGCGGCTGCATAATCGGCTGCATGCTGCCGGCGGGGCGTTCGAAATCGGTGTCGCGGCCGGCGGCGCACAGCGCGTTCCAGCGTGCGACCGATACCCTCACCGCGGCGGGGTCGAGGCCGAGCTGCTTCGCCAGGTCTTCCAGTGTGTCGGCGCGCTTGAGGATGCCGTTGTCCACTTCCTTCTGGTTGTCGTCGCTCCAGTCGTAGCGCAGGCCTTCGTCGTTAGAGGTGGCCTTGCCCAGGGGATACATTTTGCGGCCGATGTCGTCGCAGATCAGGAACGCCGGGTTGCGCGGTGCCTTCTGCGTCACCGGATCAAAGTACGACAGCGGGCGCACGCCGGTGTCCTGGGTGTAGGGCTGGTATTCGCACATGAAGCGCTGGCCCGAGGCGTCGAGCAGGATCCACGCCATTTTCAGCTTGACCTGGTCGTGGTCGCCGGGGAACCAGTCGGGGAAGCGCTTGACGCGGATGCCGTAGGGATAGGCCGGATCGGTGTGGCGAAAGCCGTAGGCGCCGTGGATGTGCCAGAGATGCCACAGCGCGGCGCCGAGGTCCTGTGCCATGCGGATGCCGTCGCCGGTGTTGTGGCGGGCGGCGGCGTTGAACACGGGATAGGTCTCAAGGAACTGCGCCTTCATCTCGGCGTTGCCCTCGAAGCCGCCGGTGGCGATCACCACGCCGCGGCGGGCGGCAAGGTGCTGTTCCTGGCCCTCATTTTTCCCACCCGAGAGTACGGTAACGCCGCGCACTTCGCGCGTGGCCGGGTCGGCGATCAGGCGCTGTGCGGCGCAGCCGAGGCGGATGTCGACGCCGGCGGCGATGACGTTGTCATGCACCACCTTGAACAGCTTGGGTCCGTTCGGCGCGCCGTTGGCCCAGGGATAACTCTGTCTGGCGCTGAAGCCGGGCACATCCACGACAGACGTGTGATAGAAGGTGTCGGTGCCGGGCAGGGGGTAGTTGCCGCGGATCTGCCGGCGATAAGGATCGCCGGCTTTTGCGCGTTCCTCGTTTTCCTCCACCGAGGTGATGACGCGTGCGTCGTTGATCGTGGCGAGCTCGCGCACATAAGCCTCAAGTTCGCACATGCCGCCGGCCAGCGCGCGCAGCACATCGTCAGGCGTGCGGCCGGCGTTGCTGGTCTTGAGGTAGGCAAAGGCCTGTTCGGGATCGTGCGCGCTGCGCACCGCGCCGTAGGAACAGATCGACAGTCCGCCGGGTACGGTGGATTTTTCGATTAGCAGGGTTTTTGCACCGGCCTGCGCGGCATTCAGCGCGGCGATGCCGCCGCCGAGCCCGAAGCCGATCACGATTACATCCCATTCTTCATGATATTTCATTAGCTTTCAAATCGCCATCAGGCTTTACCAAATGCGTCAGGAAAGATGCGGGAAAGCCGGTAAGAGCATCAAAAAAATCTGTAAGCTTTCAGCGGACTGAGGACGGGCAAGCCATCCTGTAATCGTTAATCAACCATTCACTCCAGCTCTAAATCTTTTTCCGGTATCTTCAGCAAAAGCCTTGAGAGCACCAATGGGAACCTGTTTGGCTCCCTCTCAAGCGTCTCAAAAGTTGATTCAAGTGTGGTCGTGTTTTTCAGGCCAGCCCAAGTCGCAAGCTCTTTAGGACTTGGGCTTACATAGGCCATTTGCCATGAATTGAAGGTGCGCTTTTCAATGATGGTTTTGTAGACAACTTTTACGTCTGTGTGGCGATGGTCTTGGGAGATTTTCTCCAAAAGGGTGGAAACCACCTCGTGCTCACCCTCCAAAACCTGCAAGAAATTTCCGTCGACATACACCAATAATCCGGTGACATCTGCAAGCTTGTTGTTCATTCTTGAATCTACAAGAATTTTGTAAAGCTTCGACTTTGGCATCGGTTGTATTGCAGCCGATGTGTAAACTGATTGGATTAGCATGTCCTCCACTCGCTTTCCTAGGGTATTTTCAAATTGATCACATAGTAATTTAAATCAATTGGTTACATCATGAAAAATCCGGTGGTGCACTGCCAGCGGGCTGGAACAGCACGAAGCCGCCCAGTGCCGGCGGCCATTGCAGCAGCAGGCGGTGGGCGCCGGTCTCGCGTATCGCGCAGCCGCCCGCTGCCAGCCGCGCGCGGGTGGCGTTGAGACTGTCACAACTGAGCACGTAACCGGCGATCCTGGGCAGTGCCGGTGCTGCGATGCCGAGCGTCCTGTGCAGCCGTTCCGGCGTGACGAACAGCAGTGCGCCGCGCTGGCTGTCGATACGCCAGCATTCGGCGCCGACCCGGGCGAGCAGACCGGTGAAGCGTGAATAGCGCTGCGCAGCCTCGCGCGGATCGGCCACGCAGATGATCACTGCCGCGAGGCCGCGCGCCCCGTTGGCATGATGGATCCAGCCCGCCTGCCACAGCCACTGCGGGGTGTGCTGCTGGCAGTACTGGATGCGCCCCTCGGCCATGGTGCCCGGCGGCACCCGAACCACCGAGAAACGCGCGGTCTCTTCGCCCTGCTCGGTACCGATCTGCCGCTGCAGGAAGACCGTGGGCAGCGGGTTGAAGCCGGCCTTGTCGAGGCGTGCATGATCGGCCGGTGCATCCGCGCTGCCGAAGGCGATCAAGTGCACCCCGGTGTAGCGGGCAATGGCCTCGCGCAGTTGCTGCGCGATCGGCGTGTCCGCGGTCGGCGTCAGGAATTCGAGGTAGCCTTCGCGCAACATCACGCATCGGTTGCCGCTGCCCGCGGGGACCAGCGGGCCGCCGGGTTCGAGGCGATGGGACTGCGCGGAAAAGGGCGTCAGCGTGAAGCCGGCCTGCTCGAGCGCCGCGCTGGCGTCGTCGATGTGCGGAACGAAGTGCGCGATATGGTCGAGATTGAGTTTGCCCGCGGTTGGGGGTTGCGACGCGGCAACCTGTGCGCTGGTGCTCATCAGTAGCCGAGCCCGGGGTTGATGCGCCGTTTCATGCGCTTGCCGGCCAGCATCAATCCAAGGTTCTCGAACCAGAGGTCGAGCGATATATCAATGTAGTGCTCGCCGTCGTCGCAAGATACATGCGGCGTGATCAGCAGGTTGGGCGTGGTCCACAGGGGGGCATCCGCTGGCAGCGGTTCGGGCTCGACGACATCGAGCAGGGCGCCGGCGAGGCGGCCTCGGCGCAGGCGCTGCGCCAGCGCGTCCTGATCCAGTACCGGACCGCGGGCGATGTTGATCACGAAGGCGGCGGGTTTGAGCAGGTCGAGCCGCCGGCCGTCGAGCAGGTTGCGCGTTTCCGAGGTCAGGGGCACCGCCAGCACCACGAAGTCCGCCTGAGGCAGCACGCGATCGAGCTGTTTGTAGGTCACCACGCGATCGGCATGACGGTGCTTCTGCGCGCTGCGCCGCACGCCGATCACATTGAGGCCGTTCTTTTTTGCCGCGCGTGCTGCGGCACCGCCAAGGTCGCCCAGGCCGACCACCACCGCGGTCTTGCCGGCCAGGCTGGGCGAGAACAGCGCCTCCCAGCGCCGGGCCTGCTGGTTGGCGATGATCGCCGGCAGGCGGGCATTGAGCAGGGGGTAGGCCATGGTCATGTACTGCTCGGCCTTGTGACCGTGGGCGCCGCTGTTGTTGGTGAACACGACGCCCCGGGGCAGCCAGTCCAGCGGCAGCGCGGCATCAATCCCGGCCGAGGTGGAATGCAGCCAGCGCAGATTCGGCGCGCGCTGCGCAAGGCCGTCGCGCCGCGCCGGCACGCCGATCACCAGTTCGGTCTGCGGCAGCACCGATTCAAGGATGTCGCCATCCCAGCCGAAGCTGACCGCGCCGATGTGCCTGGCCAGTGCCTTGTGGCGCCGGCAGGCGGCCTGCCAGTGTCCGGGCAGGGTATGGAAGATCGGATTCTTCCTGCGCGAGTTCTCGATGTGCAGGCGCAGTTTGCGGGCGGCCATCTTGTACGCCCCGGCTTACTTGATTGCCTTGGAGCGCTGGAACGGTGAGGTCAGGAAGGCGCTATCCGGCGGATCTGCCTTGGCCGCACCGGCAGCCCGGACGATTTCCTGCATGCGCTTGAGCGAGTTCACTTCGGCGGCTTCAAAGCTGACCATGTAGGCGCCATCCCACTGTGCGGCATAGGCTTTGGCATCCACCGGGTTCATGTTGGCTGCCTTCTGCAGGATTTCGGCGACGCGGTCGCGGTTTTTCGAACCGAATTCGTCGGTCTTGCGCATGGCTGCAATGAACTTCGCCACCGCCTCGGGGTTTTTGGCGACGTAGTCGCTGTGCACGATGCTCACCGCGAGGATCGGTGCGGCGCCGCTTTTGGTCAGTTTTTTCCAGTCTTCGACTATGCTGCCGAGATTGGCGAGCTTGATGTCATCGCTCATCTGGCCGATGGTCACCGAGCGGATCACCGCGGCATCGACTTCCTTCTGGATCAGGAATTGTGCCAGCCGGCCTTCATTGCCGGGCACCACGTTGTAGTCCCCCGGCTTCAGGCCGTAGATGTTCTGCAGGATCGCGCTGGCGATGGCGTGGGTGGCACTGCCCGGCGGCGACATGCCGATCTTCCTGCCCTTGAGGTCGGCCACCGACTTGATCGGCGAGCCTGCGGGCACCACGATCTGCGCTTCGGCGATCTGCGAGGCGAGCACGATACGCACCGGCACGCCGTCGGCTGCAATGCTCATCGAAGCCGTGGAGGGTGCGCCGAAGGCGAGGTCTATCGACTGCGAGGCGATGGCGCGCGTGGGGCCGTTGACCTCGGCGAACTTGACCCACTCCACGTCGAGGCCTTCCTTCTCGGCAAACTTCATCTGCTCCATCACCGCGCCGAAGCCGAGGCTGAAGCCGCTGGTCCAGTAGCCGACACGGATTTTCTGCGCCTGCGCGGGCAGCGCGGCAAGGAGCAGGGCGAGCAACAAGGGCTTGAGCAGGGAGATCATGGGCGGCTCCTAAAAAAATATTAATCAAATCAATGACTTGAGATGATGCGCTTGCTGTGCGGTGGCGTTTTGCGTGGTATCGCGCGGGCGCGGCAGGTTGATCGCCACCAGCTCGCGCACCCGTCCGGGGCGCGGCGCCAGCACCACCACGCCGTCGGCCAGCACCACGGCTTCCTCGACATCGTGGGTGACGAAGACGATGGTCATGTTCTTGAGCTGCTGGATGCGCAGCAGTTCCTCGTGCATCTGCGCCCGGGTCAGCGCGTCGAGCCGCGAGAAGGGTTCATCCATCAGCAGGATGCAGGGCTCAAGCACCAGACTGCGCGCCAGCGCGACGCGGCTCCTCATGCCGCCGGAGAGCTGGTAGGGAAAGGCGTCGGCGAAGGCTTCAAGCCCGACCAGTTTGAGGGCTTCGCGTGCGCGCGACTCGCGCTCGCTGCGCAGCATGCCGCCGGCCTCGAGCGCGAACTCGACATTGCGCAGCGCCGTGCGCCAGGGCAGCAGGCGGTCTTCCTGGAACATGTAGCTGACGCTGCGCCAGTCATCGAACTCGCGCGCGGGCACGCCGTTGATATGGATCTCGCCGCGTTCGGGCGTGACCAGGCCGGAGATGATGTTGAGCAGGGTCGATTTGCCGCAGCCCGAGGCGCCGAGGATGGCGACTACCGAATGTGCGGGGACTTCAAGGCTGATGTTGTCGAGCACCTGCAGCGCACTGCCGTCGCTGGCGGAGAACCATTTCGAGACGCCGTGAACCGCGATGGCGCCGGCGACGGCGGTGGTGTGCATGTCAGTGGCTTTTCTGCGGGGGTTTGGCGGCGAAGGCCGAATCGCGCAGGCACATGCGTCCGCGCGGGTCCTGCCACAGCTTGCCGTCCTCGTGCAGCCTGCCCAGTGCGCGGGCGACGGTCTGGAAGTCGTAGTCGGCGAACTGCTCGGCCAGTTCGGAATAGTATTTCGGCGTTTTTTCGATCACCGAGACGATTTTGGCGGCGAGTTCTTCGACCGCCTTTGCGCCGGAGCTCGCCTGCTGCACCGGATCGGCCTTGCCGGCGTAGTAGTCGGCGATTTTCGCGCGGTCGGTGTAGGCGTAGGCAATGCGCTCGAAGCGTTCCCTGGGAATGCCCTCGGAAATCGTGGCATCGATGCCGACCTTGGCACCGGTGGGCACTACGCCCGGCGGCATCACCGGCAGGCTGGGATCCAGCGGCTTGGCGCGGCTACCGGGGATGATGACCACATCCTTGTCGCCCTGCACGCGGGTGGCGATCGCCCATTCGACGTCCATCGCATTGAATACGTCGATGTCGTCGTCCACCACCACCACGTGCTTGAGGTCCATCACCGACAAGGCGGCAAGCAGCGCGTTCTTGCCTTCGCCGGCCTGCTTTTTGATCGAGACCACGGCGTGCCACATGCCGCAGCCGCCGAGGGTGACGTTGATGTCCTTGACCTGGACGCCGGCGGTCTTCAGCGCGCGGCGGATCTGGGTGTAGCGCGTCGGCGCCATCAGCCAGGTGTTTTCCCAGGGCATGTGCAGCGCGTAATAGATCGCATCCTTGCGCATGGTGACCGCATGGATGCGCACCACCGGGTTCCAGTGCAGGCCGCCCATCAGGCGCGTGAATTCGCCGAAGCGGCCCTCGGGCTGGGTCCATCCGGTCGGCAGGATCTCGCCTTCGAGCACGATTTCGGAATCGGCGATGCACGGCAGATCCATGGTTTCGCATTGGGCCAGTTCGATCGCCTGGCCGCGGATGCCGCCGGCAATGCCCATTTCATCGGTGCCCAGCGGCGCGCGGAAGCCGGAGCCGAGGTTCTCGAAAGGATGATTGCCAATGGAAATGGAAATGGGCAGCGCTTCCCCCCGTTCAAAGGCGCGCTGTGCGAACAGCCGCATGTTGTTCGGCGTGACGATGTCGATGCCGGTGA
>JAJTHX010000030.1 GCA_021300125.1 Betaproteobacteria bacterium
GCCATATCTGGCAGGAAGACCTCGGCTTCCGCCCCGGGGCCGCGCGCAACCGCGCGCTCGCGGCCACCACGGCCGACTACATCATCTTCATCGACGGCGACTGCGTGCCGCCGCCGGATTTCGTGCGCCGCCACCTCGCGCTGGCCGAACGAGGCTGGTTCCTTGGCGGCAACCGCGTGCTGCTTTCGGAAACCTTCACCCGGCGAGCGCTGGCCGAGCGCCTGCCGCTGCATGCCTGGGGCAAGGGACAATGGCTGCTCGCCTGGCTTAAACGCGACATCAACCGCCTGCTGCCGCTGCTGCGCCTTCCCGACGGGGATTTTCGCCGCCGCAAGCCGCGGCAGTGGGAAGGCATCAAGTCCTGCAACCTCGCGGCCTGGCGCGATGATCTGGTCCGCGTCAACGGCTTTGACGAGGCGTACTCCGGCTGGGGGCTGGAGGATTCCGACCTGGTCATTCGCCTGATCAATGCCGGCATCCGGCACAAGAGCGCGCGCTTCGCGACGCCGCTGTTTCATCTGTGGCACCGCGAAAACGACCGCAGCCGCCTGCCCGAGAACCAGCGCCGCCTCGATGCGCTGCTGGCCTCCCCGCGCACCGTGGCCGAACGCGGCCTCGACCAGTACTCATGACCTTCGCGCTGCAGGCGCCGCCGCGGCGCGTGCTGGTCATCGTCACCCGCCGCATCGGCGACGTGCTGCTGGCCACACCGCTGATCCGGTCGCTGAAAAGCGCGTGGCCTGGTGCGCGCATCGAAGCGCTGGTGTTTGCCGGAACCCAGGGCGTGCTCTCCGGCAATCCCGACCTCGATGCAATCCACACGGTGGCTGAACGGCCGGGCATTGCCGCCCATCTCGCCATGATCGGCCGGTTGCTGCGCCGATTCGATCTCGCGCTGTCGCTGGTGCCCAGCGACCGGCCGACGCTGTATGCCTGGCTTGCCGGCCGGCAACGCATCGGTCTGCTGCTCGACCGGCCGGACCAGCACTGGAAGCAGCGTTTCCTCGGTCACTGGGTGCGCTTCGATCCCGACCACACGCATACCCTGCGCAACCATCTGGCGCTCGCCGATGCGCTGGGGATCGCTGCCGTGACCGATGTGGCCGTGTGCTGGCAGGACAGCGACCGCGCAGCCGTTGATGCGCTGCTCAAAGGGCCCTGCACCGCGCTCGCGGTACTGCATCCCTGGCCCAGGTTCCGCTACAAACAATGGCGCGAGGACGGCTGGATCACGCTCGCGCGCTGGTTCCTCGACAACGGCGTTCGCGTTGCGCTGACCGGCAGCCCCGATCCCGCTGAAAAAGCCTGTGTTGATGCCATCGCACGGCAACTCCCCGACCAGGTCATCAACGCTGCCGGACGGCTCACGCTGGGCGGCACCGCGGTACTGATCTCGCGCGCGCAGTTCTACGTCGGTCCCGACACCGCGGTGACCCACATCGCCGCCGCCACCGGCGTGCCGACGGTGGCGTTGTTCGGTCCCACCGATCCGGTGAAATGGGGGCCCTGGCCCAAGGGCCATCCCGCGGACCACAATCCCTGGCAGCGCGTGGGCGACCAACGCGCCGGCAACGTGCAGCTGGTACAGGGCCGCGCGCCTTGCGTACCCTGCGGTGAGGAGGGCTGCGACCGTCATGTCGACAGCGCCAGCGAATGCCTGCAGCAATTGCCTGTGGCAAGAATAATTTCTTATTTAAAAACAATGAGTTATGAAACAACACGCTGAACAGCCCTATGTCCGCTCCTGCCCAGTCGGCTGCACCGCACCGATCACCGACAGCGCCATCGTGGTTGCCGAAGGCGCGCTGCGCCGCTGCAGCGGCTGCGGACAGCTGCTGAGCCGCGCCAGCGCGGCCCGGTATGCCGAGACCATGGCGCAGTTCAATGCGGCCGATTTCAACGCGCCGCAGGGCCGGGAGCTCGCGCGCCGCCAGGCTGTGGCGCAGCGGCGGCTCGCACGCATCACTGCGCTGCTCGGCAAGGCCGCGGCCGACACGCGCGTGCTAGACGTCGGCTGCTCGCGCGGCCAGTTCGTCGCCGCAGCGATTGCCGCAGGCTATCGCGCCGAGGGCGTGGAACCGGCGCCGCGCGTTGCCGAAGCCGCGCGCGCCGCCGGCCTGCCGGTGGTCACCGGCCTGCTGGAAGACCAGCACTATCCGGACGGCCATTTCGATGTGCTGACCCTGTTCGAAGTCATCGAACACCTGCGCGATCCGCTGCCGCTGCTCGCCGAGTGCCGGCGCGTGCTCAAACCCGCCGGCATCCTGCTGGTGAGCACCGCCAATGCCGAAAGCTGGACCGCCGCGGCCATGGGCGCGCGATGGGATTATTTCGACATGGAAAAAGACGGCGGCCATGTCAGCTTTTACAACCCGCGCTCCATGGCGAAAATCGCGGCGGCCGCAGGCTTTGAGGTCGCGCGCCTCGACACCGCCCGCGTCAAATTCCACGACAAGGGCGACACCCCGCGCGGACTGTATGTGCTGGGCAAAATCGTCGCTGAACTGCTCAACCTGCCGGCAAGACTCGCAGGCCGCGGCCACGACCTGCTCGCTTACCTGCGCAAGCCCTCTGCGGGCTGAACTTCGGCAGGCTGAACTTCAGGCAGCGGAGCTGCGGGGGGCTGGGGCGCGCAGGCGCTGCCGCGGCAGAGCAGGTAGAGCGTGTTGCCGCCAAGCCGGTACTGCTCGACCACCGGGCCGATCTGGTCGTCAGGATCGTAGGCCAGCACAAAACCGTCCTGCCATCCGGCCGGCGGGAAAGCCAGGGGCTGCAGCGGCAGGCGCGCCACGTCGATATAAGCGGTGACCGACAGACCGCTGGCACTGACATTCAGCGTGTACAGCGGTTGGCCCGCAGTGCGCGCAATGATCGCCTGCGCCGCTTCGGCATAGTTCGCGCCGCGGTAACGCTGCTGGTACAGCGGGAACGCGACCAGCACCACCGCCAGCTTGATCACGATCAACCCGATCAGCCATTTGCGTGTCATGCCCAATGCGCCTTCGCCTGCGAGCCACAGGATCCGCGCAATCACCAGCCCGGCCAGCGGGTACAGCGGCACCAGATAGCGCACATGGCTTTGCGGCGCCAGCCAGTACGGCAGTAAGCCCGCAAGCAGGCTCAGTGCTGCAGTCAGCAGGTGGCGATCCCCGCCCATATCCACGCGACGCCGCAACAGCAGCCACAACGCAATCACACCCGCGGGCGCCAGGCAGAACAGGGTCTCCAGCGGATAGGCCAGCAGCTTCAGACCATATTCGGTGAAACTCTGCGGCATCAGCTTGGCGACGATCTCGCTGAACATGCGCGTGCCCTGGCCCGAGCTCGCCATGACCATGCGGAACCAGAGCAGCGGAAACACCAGTGCGGCCCCATGCAGGACCCAGCTCGCCGGACTGAGCAGGAACCGCCAGTGGCCGCGCAGCAGCAGCACCAGGGCCGCCCCGCCGTAGAAGGCATAGGCCGTCAGCGCCTTGGCCAGGAAGGCGCCGCTCAGCGCCAATACCGCGAGACCCAGCCAGACGGCGCTGCGCCGCTCGCAGGCGAGCCACAACGCGGTGATCGCCGCAAACACCAGCAGGCCGAACAGCGGATCGACATACGCCAGCCAGCCGCGATACAGGAACAGGTCGAGCAGCGTGAGGTAAATCACCGCGGCGATGGCGCTGAACAGGCGGCTGCCGTACAGCGCCTGAGCGAGGCCCGCCAGCACCAGCCCGGACAACACGGTCGCCGCGATGGTGATGGCGCGGGTCACCACCAGCATCGAGTCCCAGCCTGCCAGCGCCGACAGCGGAATGATCAGCCAGGTGAACAGCGGATTGTGCTGGAGGTCGACGCCGAAGAGCAGGCGGCGGATCGGCTCGCCATGCCACCACATTTCCAGCGCCGACTTCGGGAAGATCGCCTCTTCGCCGACGTAATAAAAACCCAGCGCCGGCAGAAAGCTCGCGGCGGCGATGGCATACAGCCACCACCAGCGGCGCGCGGCATTCGGGTCGGGAGACAGGCTGGAGGAAGAAGAATTCAAGGGCTTGCCGGGCGGCCCGCAAAAAGCCGCGTCATGATTTTACGGTAACAGGGTGGCAAGGCATGGTGGCCATCAATGAATTCCGTGGCCGTGCAGCCATACTGCTCCGAAGGCCCGGCATCGATGATGGGCAGGCCTTGGTCCCTGGCCCAGGCCGCCAGCACGGACTTGGTCC
>JAJTHX010000315.1 GCA_021300125.1 Betaproteobacteria bacterium
CGCCAGCGCCACCATCAGCACGCCGTCCTGCATGAAGGGCCGGTGGTCGAGCTCGTGGCGCACCATCGCCTCGGCATTGTTGTAGCGCAGCGACGGATCGAAGGGATAGAAGGTGTCCATGAACACCGTCTGACGGTGGCGCTCGCCGATGTTGAACAGCACCGAGTTCTTGTCCCAGGAATAATCCAGGTATCCCGTGATCGGCCGACTGCTTTCCTCCAGTGGCGCAGGCGTCACCGCACAGCCGGCGACAAGGGCGGTTACAAGCAGCACCATAAAAAATCGCAGCAGCTTGCCGCAAAGCGAAAACAGATTTTCGAAGCAGATCATGACAATCTTCCCTGTGTCCGGCACCAACCGGTTTTGCTTGGTGTTATGTTTGTGATGCTTGGGCTGCGGTCTGGTTGCATGATTCATGCCTGATCCGGGACATGCTGGATCAGTCGAGTTTTGCGCCCGAGGCCTTGATCACCTTGGCCCATTTGGCCACCTCGGCGCGCAGATAGGCGCCAAACTGTTCCGGACTGTCGCCGACTGGTTCGGCACCCTGACCTGCGAATTTTTCCCGTGAATCAGCTGATTTTACGGTCCGCACGATCACCGCATTCAGGCTGTTGATGATTTCGCGCGGTGTCCCTGCGGGTGCCAGTACTGCATTCCATGCCGAGGCCTCGAAGCCGGCAAAGCCAGACTCATCAAAGGTTGGCAGTTCAGGAAAGGTTGCCGCGCGCTTCAGGCTGGCCACCGCGATCGCACGCAGCCGCCCGCTTTTCACGTGTGGGGTGGCCGAGGGCATGGTCGAGATCAGCGCCTGCGTGTTGCCGGCGATCAGGTCAACCAGCGCGGGAGCGACGCCCTTGTAAGGCACATGGATGGTGTCCAGCCCGCCGACACTGGTCTTCAGCAGCTCAGCCGCCAGGTGTGACGTGCTGCCCCCGCCGGAGGAGGCAAAAATAAGCTGGCCCGGCCTGGCCTTGGCCAGCGTCACAAGCTGCTTGACTGTTTTTACCGGCAGCGATGGATGCACCACCAGCATGTTGTGAACGGCAGCAATGCGGGTGATCGGCGCGAAGTCACGCAGCGGGTCATAACCCATTTTCGGATAGAGGCTGACGTTGGTCGAGAACGAGGCAGACACCACCAGCAGGGTGTAGCCGTCGGGCGCCGACCTGGCCGCCAGTTCATTGCCGATATTACTGTTTGCGCCGGGACGGTTGTCGATCGCGAACTGCTGCCTGAATGCCTCGGTGAGTCCCGGTGCGATCAGGCGGGCCATGATGTCGGTTGATCCGCCCGGCGGAAAACCCACGATCATACGCACGGGTTTGGATGGATAAGGGGCCTGAGCAAACACGGCCGCGGAGGGCAGCGATGCGAAGGCGGTGGTCAGCAACAGAGCGAGCGGCTTCATCTGTCGTATGTTCCGAGGTGCGTTGGCGTTAGAGGGGGTGTCGCGCTCATTCTCGCATGCCCTGTCATACAATGAAGCGCACAGATTACTGAAAATGCCGGCTTGATTCCGGCATCTGGAACATGGCCGCTGATACCCTGCACTTGCTGACCATCGCCGAAGCCTCTGCGCTGATCGCTGCGCGCAAGCTCTCGCCGCTTGAATATGTCGATGCGCTGCTGGCGCGAACGGACGCGCTGGACTCCCAGGTCAACGCGTTTATTACCCGGACTGCCGAGCTCGCCTGGGACCAGGCCCGTGCGGCAGAGCGCGAAATCAGCAGTGGCATTTATCGCGGGCCGTTGCACGGCATACCGTTCGGCCTCAAGGACATCTTCGATACCGCGGGCATCCTGACCACGGGACACTCCCGGATTTGTATTGACAACATCCCAAAGGAAAACGCGACCGCGGTGCAGCGCCTGCTGGATGCCGGTGCCGTGCTGATGGGCAAGCTCGCCACCCATGAATTCGCCAGTGGAGGCCCTTCGCTGGATCTGCCCTGGCCACCGGCACGCAACCCCTGGAACACGGCCCATTTCACCGGCAGCTCCAGCTCCGGTTCGGGTGCTGCGGTGGCCGCGGGGTTTGTGCCGGGCGCACTTGGCACCGATACAGGCGGATCGATCCGCATACCCGCCGCGCTGTGTGGCGTCACTGGCATCAAGCCGACCTACGGGCGTGTAAGCCGCCGTGGCGTCATCCCCAACTCCTACACCTTTGACCATGTCGGGCCGCTGGCCTGGACCGTCGAGGACTGCGCAATCCTGCTGCAGGCGATCGCCGGTCACGATCCGGCAGACCCGGCCAGTGCGCGCCGGCCGGTACCCGACTACCGCGCCCGACTGAATGGCGATATCCGCGGGCTGCGTGTCGGCGTGGTCCGGCACTTCTGGGAAAACGAAGGGGCCACCAATCCCGAGATGGCGTCGGCCATGGAAGCAGCGATTGAAGTGCTGCGCGGGCTTGGCGCCAGCCTCGGCGAGGCGCGCATGCGCTCGCGAGAGGCCTACAACGACACCAAGATGGTGATCGCGAAGACCGAAATCGTGGTCATCCACGAAAAGGAATTGCGCGAGCGGCCGCAGGATTACGGTGCCGACTTCATCGGGCGCAACCTGCCAGGCTTCCTGTTCACCGGCGCGGATTACGTGCGGGCTCAGCGCGAGCGGCGCAGCATGGTCGAGGAAATGGACGAGTTGTATCGCCGCTTCGATGTATTGCTCACTGCAAGCAGCACACCGGCGGAGCGGCTGGACAAACTGGTGGGCTCGGGCTTTTCCCAGAAATGGGAAAAGCCCAATATCTATACGCCATTCAACGTGACCGGAGGCCCGGCACTGGTGGTCTGCAACGGCTACACCGCTTCAGGCCTGCCGCTGGCCATGCAGATCGCAGGCCGGCCCTTCGACGAGCAAACCGTGCTGCGGGTGGGCCATGCCTACGAAAAAACCACCAACTGGCGCCACCGCCGGCCGCAGCTGGAACCGGGCAACCATGCACCGGTGTTGCAGGAGACCGCACCGGAG
>JAJTHX010000355.1 GCA_021300125.1 Betaproteobacteria bacterium
AAGTCGAGCCAGCCGGCAGCGATCTTCGGGCTGTTCATCAGCACACGGTAGAGGTTGATCAGCTTGCCCCGTTCACGCTTCACGCGGTCGATGAAGGGGATGAGGTCGCTGCGCGATTCGTCCAGCAGGGGTACACGAGCCATGATTATAAGTGATTGATTATATTGATTATTATTTACTAGAGGTGCAGGCAGACGCTATTCTAACGGGCCGAATCCGCCGCCGCCCGGGGTTTCGATGATGAAGATGTCACCGGGCTGCATTACAGTGCTGGCACAGGCCGGCAGTTCTTCGATACGGCCATCGGTGCGCTCGACCGCATTGCGGCCGGTGGCGCCGTGCAGGCCGCCGGCCATGCCGTAGGGCGGCACGCGCCGGTGGCCGGAAAGGATGGCTGCGGTCATGGTTTCGAGAAAGCGGATGCGCCTGACGCCGCCGTTGCCGCCGCGCCAGCGTCCGCTGCCACCGCTGCCGCGGCGGATGGCGTAGCGGTCCACGCGCACCGGATAGCGCCATTCCAGCACTTCGGGATCGGTGAGCCGTGAATTGGTCATGTGGGTTTGCACGCAGTCGGTGCCGTCGAAACCATCGCCCGCGCCGGAGCCGCCGGCGATGGTTTCGTAGTACTGGTGGCGCGCATTGCCGAAAGTGAAGTTGTTCATCGTGCCCTGCGCGGCGGCCATCACGCCGAGCGCGCCATACAGCGCATCGGTGACGCACTGCGAGGTTTCGACATTGCCGGCGACCACGGCCGCCGGCGGCCGCGGGTTGAGCAGCGAGCCTTCGGGCACGATCACCTGCAGTGGACGCAGGCAGCCGGCGTTGAGCGGGATGTCGTCATCCACCAGCGAGCGGAACACGTAGAGCACCGCGGCATGGGTCACCGCCAGCGGCGCGTTGAAATTGTCGTTGCCCTGCGCCGAGGTGCCGCTGAAGTCAATCACCGCACTGCGCCCGGCATGGTTGACCTTCACGCTGACACGGATCACCGCGCCGTGGTCCATCTCATAGCTGAAGCGGCCGTCGCGCAGGCGGCCGATGACGCGGCGCACCGCGGCCTCGGCGTTGTCCTGCACATGGTTCATGTAGGCCTGCACCACGTCGAGGCCGAACTGCCCGATCATGCGTGACAGTTCCTCCGCGCCCTTGCGGTTGGCTGCGACCATTGCCGCGAGGTCGGCGAGGTTCTGCTCGATGTTGCGCGCCGGATACTTCGCGCCGCCGAGCAGGGCGCGTGTTTCAGCTTCGCGCAAACGGCCCTCCTGCACCAGCAGGAAATTGGAGATGAGCACGCCTTCCTCGTCGATGTGGCGGCTGTCGGGCGGCATCGAACCGGGCGTGATGCCGCCGACATCGGCATGGTGGCCGCGCGAGCCGGTGTAGAACAGCACGCGGCTGCCGGCGTCGTCGAACACCGGCGTGATCACGGTGATGTCGGGCAGATGGGTGCCGCCGGCGTAAGGATCATTGAGCATCCATGCGTCACCTGGGCGCATCGCCCCGCGGTTGGCTTCGATCACCGCACGCACGCTGGCCCCCATCGAGCCCAGATGCACCGGCATGTGCGGCGCGTTGGCGATGAGGCTGCCTTGCGCATCGAACAGCGCGCAGGAGAAGTCGAGGCGTTCCTTGATGTTGACCGAGTGCGCGGTGTTGGCGAGTGTCGCCCCCATCTGCTCGGCAATCGACATGTATAGATTGTTGAAGACCTCGAGCATGACCGGGTCGGCGCGGGTGGCCGTGTGCTCGCGCGTGCACGGCTGGCTGCGTTCAAGCAGCAGGTGGCCGTCGCCGCCAACCACAGCCTGCCACTGCGGTTCGATCACGGTGGTAGCGTTGGCATCGCAGATCACCGCGGGTCCGGTGATGTGCTGTCCGGGCTGCAATGGGTCGCGTGGCCAGACGGCCACTACCTGCCATTGTCCGTCGCAGTAGATGCGGCTGCGTTCAGGCCTGCCAGTGGGCGCCGCCAATGCCGTCACGGCCGCCGCCGGGGCCGCTGGTGCCGGAGCGCGCGCTTCGACCACCACCGAATCAAGAACCAGACCGCGATGCGGCATCAGGAAACCGTAGCGCCGGTGGTGGATGTCCTCAAAGCTGTTGCGCATCGCGGCAGCGTCATCCAGTGGCACTGCGATCGCGGTGTCGGTGCCGGCATACTTGAGCTGCACCCGCGTGCTGCAATACACGGATTCGCCGGCGACGCCCTGGGCGGCGAGGGCAGCGGTGCTTTCGGTGCGCAGCGCGTCAGCGCTGGCCTGCAGTTGCCGCAGGCCGTCATGGTCGAGCGCGGTTTCGAGGCTGCGCTCGCGCAGCGTACCCAGTCCGGCCAGGCCGATACCCAGCGCGGAGAGCACGCCGGCAAGCGGATGGATATAGACCCGGCGCATGCCCAGTGCATCGGCAACGCGGCAGGCGTGCTGGCCGCCGGCGCCGCCGAAGCAGGCCAGGGTGTAGCGCGTGATATCGTGGCCGCGCTGCACCGAAATGCGCTTGATGGCGCGGGCCATGTTATCGACGGCGATGCGCAGCGCGCCTTCAGCAAGGGCTTCGACGGTATCGAGGGAGTAATTTAACTCATTGTTTTTATTAATTATTTTTTCGAGCAGCGTCGATGCGGCAGTGCGTGCCGCGGCCACATCCAGCGGCTGCCGGCCATCGGCGCCGAACACCGGCGGCAGCGCCGAGGGTGGGATACGCCCGAGCAGCAGGTTGCAATCGGTGACGGTCAGCGGTCCGCCATGGCCGTAACAGGCGGGGCCGGGGTGGGCGCCGGCGGATTCGGGGCCCACGCGCAGGCGTTCGCCGTCAAAGCGCAGGATCGAGCCGCCGCCGGCGGCCACCGTGTGTATCGCCAGCATCGGTGCGCGTACGCGTACGCCGGCGACCTCGCTGTCGAAGCTGCGTTCGAGCGCGGATTCGTCGGCTCCGGCAAAGTGGCTGACATCGGTGGAGGTGCCGCCCATGTCGAAGGCGATGATGCGGTGGTGGCCCGCC
>JAJTHX010000096.1 GCA_021300125.1 Betaproteobacteria bacterium
GAAAAACCCGGCGCCAAGCCTGATCCGCTGCGCATCGCCGCCGAGGAGAAGGGGCTCAGGGTGTTCCAGTTTCCGTCGCTGCGCGTGCCTGAGGCGCACGAGGCGCTGAAGTCGCTCAATGTCGATCTGGGCGTGATGGCCTACGTGCTGCAGTTCGCGCCCGACACCTTCGTCCACATCCCGCGCCTGGGCATGATCCAGTATCACCCTTCGCTGCTGCCCCAGTACCGGGGCCCGTCGTCGATCAACTGGCCGATCATCCGCGGCGATACCCGCACCGGTCTCACCATTTTCCGTCCCAACGAAGGCCTCGATGAAGGTCCGGTGATCCTGCAGAAGACCTGTGACATCGGCCCTGATGAAACCATCGGCGAGGTCTATTTCAACAAGCTCTTCCCGATGGGCGTGAAGGCGATGATCGAGGCTGCCGACCTGGTGTATGCGGGCAAGCACACAGAGAGCGTGCAGGACGAGTTGCAGGCGAGCTATGAGGGATGGTGCCGCGCCGGCGAGGCCCAGATCCACTGGGCCAGCCATGTCGATTTCGTCTACAACCTGATCCGCGGCACCAATCCGGCGCCTGGCGCCTGGACCACCCTGAATGGCAAGAAGCTGCAGATTTTCGAGGCACGCAAGCACCTCTTCCGCAGGTTCGGCGATGTCGTCGGCAAGATCGGCGAGGTGGCCGAAGTGGGCGAATCCAGCTTCAAGGTCACCGCAGAGGGCGGCATGATCGAGGTGCTGCGCGCCCGCGGCGAGGACGGCAAGAAAGTCTCCGGCGGCGAGTTTGCCCGAGTCCACGGGCTGGCCAAGGGGGCGCTGTTCGGCACCTGAGCCCGTTGCGATCCGCAAAGGCCACGCTCAGGCGTGGCTTTTTTATTTTAACCTATTGTTTTATAATGATATTTTTTTATCCAGGAGGTCGCCATGGAGGGTATGGAGCCGTTCGTCGGGATCAGTTGACCGATTGACGGAAAAGTTCAGGTTATGCCGTGAACTTTGCCACTAAGTCCTTAAAAAACAGGATTTTTTCGATTCGGATATCGTAAAATTCCTTGCAAAATAAAGCGCCTCGCCGATACGCAACAGGCCGCATTCAAGTATCCAATAAGCTCTGCTGATCGTCAGCGGAATCAAGGGAAACCGGGCGTAATGGGCATGAACAAACTGAGTTTCTGGAAGACAGACTGGTTTCTGGGGCTGGCCGTTGCGCTCGTGATGCTGGTTGGCATCCGCAGTGACCTGATTCAGAGCCTGGAACGCAAGGCTTACGACCTCGGTGTCCAAAGCGCCTCGCGTACACCATCAGACCGCATCGCCGTGATCGCCATCGACGATGCCAGCATCGCCAATATCGGCCGGTGGCCCTGGTCGCGTGATGTGCATGCCCGGATGATTGACCTGCTTTCCGGCGCCAAGGTGCGGGTGATTGCAAACACCGCCTTCTTTTTTGAGCCCCAGCGCGATCCCGGCTTGGTTTATGTCGACAGGCTTATGGCCCTCATCAAGGAGGCTCCGGGGGCTGCCAGGCCCGGGGCGTCAGACGAGATCATGGCAAGGATCGGCTCTTTGCTGGGCGAGGCCGAGGAGGCTCTCAACACCGACCGGAAACTGGCTGAAAGCATCGAAAAGGCGGGCAACGTGGTGTTGCCGATGGTATTCCGGCAGTTGGCAGAACCGCGAGGCAATCCCGACAGGCCGCTGCCCGATTACGTTGCCGCCAGCAGCCTGCCCTTGACCGCTGCAGACGTGCTGCCGCCACCCGGCGTGTTTCCGCTGGTTCCGATTCCTGAACTGGGTGCCTCCAGGCCCGGCATTGGCCATCTGAATGCGGATATCGACGTCGATGGCGCAGTTCGTGCGGAGCCGCTGCTCGTGCGCTATTTCGACAGGGTCTTTCCGGCGCTTTCGGTTCAGGTTGCCGCGCGCAGCTTGAACCTCGGCATCGCTGACATCAAGCCTGCCTGGGGAGAAGCCCTGCAACTGGGCAGGTTACGGGTGCTCACCGATCCCGAGCTGCGCATGCACACTTTTTTCTACGCCGACCGTGAAGGGCGCCCCCCGTTTCCGGTGGATTCGTTTTTCGACGTGATCAGCGGCAAGGTGCCGGCTGCGAAATTCCAGGACAAGATCGTACTGATCGGCGCCACGGCTGCCGGGCTCGGTACCGCGCAGGTTACCCCGGTGTCACCGACGATGGCGCCGGTGATGACACTGGCACATACCGTATCAAGCATCCTCGGCGAGCATTTTTTTGTGGTGCCGTCCTGGGGTATCTGGGTTCAGCTGGGGGTGTTCCTGCTGGTGGCGGCGTACCTGATTCTCCTGCTGCCACGGCTCAAGGCCGGGCTCGCCGCGCTTCTCAGCCTCGCAATCGGTTGTGTATTGATTGCAGCGCATTTCGGCCTGATGACAACGCAGCTGATATGGATACAGCTCATGGGGTCGGTCGTCCTGCTTGTGATCGGCCATGCCGCGCTGACCACCAAGCGCTTCCTGGTCACCGAGCGCGGCAAAGAGAAGTCCGACGCCGAATCCGCCGAATCGAATCGCATGCTCGGCATTGCCTACCAGGCCCAGGGCCAGTTTGATCTGGCCTGGGACAAGTTCCGCCAGTGCCCATTGACCGACCCGGTGATGGAGAACCTGTACAGCCTTGCGCTCGATTTCGAGCGCAAGCGCCAGTTCAACAAGGCCGAGTCGGTGTTCCAGTACATGGCCGGGCATAACCCCAAATTCCGCGACCTCGAGCAGCGCCTCACAAGAGCCAAGGCACTGTCTGAAACGGTCATTCTCGGTGGTGCGCAGAGCCATCCCGGCGGCACCATGATGCTTGCCGGTGGCGGCATGGAAAAACCGATGCTTGGCCGCTACCAGGTCGAGAAGGAGCTGGGCAAGGGTGCGATGGGCGTGGTTTACCTGGGCAAGGATCCGAAAATCGGCCGCGTCGTGGCGATCAAGACCATGGCGCTGTCGCAGGAGTTCGAGGGCGATGAACTTGCGGAGGTGAAGGAGCGGTTTTTCCGCGAAGCCGAGACTGCGGGGCGATTGACCCATCCCAACATCGTCACCATTTACGATGCCGGAGAGGATCACGACCTCGCCTACATCGCGATGGAATTCCTCAAGGGCCGCGACCTGGTGCCCTACACCAAGAAAGACACCCTGCTGCCGGTGCCGCAGGTGCTTTCGATCATTGCTCGGGTGGCGGAGGCGCTGGGCTATGCCCACCAGCAGAACGTGGTCCATCGCGATATCAAGCCGGCCAACATCATGTACGAGCCGGAGAGCGACACGCTGAAGGTCACTGACTTCGGCATCGCCCGCGTTACCGATTCCTCCAAAACCAAGACCGGAACGGTTCTCGGCACACCCTCCTACATGTCGCCCGAGCAGCTTGCCGGCAAGAAGGTCGAGGGCCATTCCGACCTGTTCTCGCTCGGCGTGACGCTATACCAGATGCTCTCTGGCAGCCTCCCCTTCAAGGGTGAGTCAATGGCACAGCTGATGTTCAAGATTGCCAACGAGCCCCACTCCGACATCCGTGTTGTCAACCCTGAGCTACCGGCCTGCATCGTCGCAGTGATCAACAAGGCCTTGGCCAAGAATCCCGAGCAGCGCTACCAGACCGGGGATCAGATGGCAAAGGCGATCCTGCTTTGCCTGGCTACGCTGAATCCTGCAGCGCCCCCCCCGGCTCGGATGGCCTGAGCGAAGCATGCCCGATTTGTCCCAAGCGCTGGAAATCGCGACAGCAACCCATTCCGGGATCGTACGCTCCCATAACGAGGACAGCATCACTGCTGACGCCGGGGTCGGACTCGCAGTGCTTGCCGATGGCATGGGCGGCTACAACGCCGGCGAGGTGGCGAGTGGCATCGCGGTGGCCATGATCAGCGCCGAGGCTCGCAAGGTTCTGGCTGCGATGAACGGCGATATGGATGTTCAATGCGGCGAAAAACTGCTGCTAGACCAGATAGTGCGCGCCAACAAGGCGATCTTTCAAGCTTCACTGAACCAGCCTCAGTACGCCGGCATGGGCACCACGCTTGTGGTGGCCCTCTGGCACGACAATCATGTCATCGTCGGCCACATCGGCGATTCCCGCATGTACCGGCTGCGCGCGGGCAAGCTCGAACAGGTGACCAAGGACCATTCTCTGCTGCAGGAGCAGATTGACAGCGGGCTGATCACCAAGGAGCAGGCGAGCCATTCGCAGAACAAGAACCTGGTGACCCGTGCCGTGGGCATCGACCCCGAGGTCGAGCCCGAAGTGCACAGCTACCCGGTCGAGGCCAGCGATATTTTTTTGCTGTGTTCGGACGGTCTCAATGACATGGTCACCGACGAGGACATCGAGCTCACGCTCGCTTCGCTCCAGGCGAACCTGCCGCTGGCGGCGCAGCAGCTGGTGCAGCAGGCGAACGACAATGGCGGCAAGGACAATGTTTCGGTTATTCTGGTCCGGGTGCTGAGGAGTTTTCCTGCCCGAACCGGATTTGTGGACAGGCTTAAATCCTGGTTCAGATAAGTGACGGGGATGACATCATGGCGAAGCTCATACTGACTCTCGAGAATACGCTGGTGCGCGAGGTGCCGCTCGACAAGGAGCGCATCACCATCGGCCGCAAGCCGTCCAACGACATCCAGATCGAGAATCTGGCGGTCAGTGGCGAGCATGCCTGCATCGTTACCATTCTCAACGATTCGTTCCTTGAGGATATGGGTTCCACCAACGGCACCCTGGTCAACGGCCAGTCGATCAAGAAACACATCCTGCAGAACAACGATGTGATTGAAATCGGCAAATACAAGCTCAAGTATGTGGCCGGCGCCCCGGCGCAGGCGGCCGCTCCGGCGGAGGATTTCGAGAAGACCATGATCCTGCGCCCGTCGGCCCGTCCCGCGGCGGCGAAACCGGCGACACTCGCGCCAGCCGCCGCAGCCGCGTCAGCCAAGCCGTCAATGCCGCCGCCCACGCCCACGCCCAGGCTGGTGGTGCCGGGTGCTGCGCCAGCCGCAGCGCCGGCTGCAGCAGTTGCCGCCGCCGCGGCCAAGCCGGGAGAAGGCCAGCTGCTCGCCGCGGTGCAGATCCTGAGCGGTCCGAGTGCCGGTCGCGAACTGGACCTGGTGAAAAACCTGACTACCATGGGCAAGCCCGGCGTGCAGGTGGCGGTGATCACGCGGCGTCCCCAAGGTTATTTCATCACCCACGTCGAGGGCGTCAAGTTTCCGATCGTCAACGGCAAGACCATTGACGCCCAGGCGCAGCCGCTGCGCGATCACGACGTGATCGAGCTGGCTGGCGTCAAGATGGAGTTTTTCACCAAGAAGTGACGGTATTGCCCCTGCCCGATTCTGTCAGGCGGGGCTGCAACCGTACCCGGGCAACCACAGCACCGCTTCCGCCGCTGCGGAAGCCGGCCTGAGTGGAGCGCTAGGACAGGGTGAGGAAGAATCTGAACCGCATCATCATCGGCATCGCCATCACGGCGGTGTTCCTGATGCATGCGATCCATGCGTTCAGGCTGCCGCTGATCGACAACCTCGAGGCGATGGTCTACGACACTCGCCTGCGGCTGACCATGCCGAATACAGTCGATCCGCGCATTGTCATCCTCGACATCGACGAGAAAAGCCTGCTCGAGCGCGAGCGCGGCGGCGAGGGCCGGTGGCCATGGCCGCGCGACCGCCTAGCGCTGTTGCTCGACAAGCTGTTCGACAAGTACGGCATCGCGGCGATCGGGTTCGACGTCGTGTTTGCCGAGCGCGACGAGTCCTCAGGCATCCGCGTGCTCGAGCGTCTGGGCCAGCGCGAGCTGCGCGAGGTGCCGCAGTTCCAGTCGGCGCTTGAACGTGTGCGCCCCCAGCTTGAATACGACGACATTTTTGCGCGCAAGATGAAGGGGCGCACGGTTGTGATGGGCTATGTTTTCCTCGCCGACGAGGAGGCGAGCCAGAAGGGCATGCTGCCGCCGCCGGTGCTGCCCAAGGGCACCTTCGGCAGCCGCAAGGTCGGCATAACCTCGTGGAACGGCTATACCGCCAACCTGGAGCGACTGCAGAGCGAGGCCTTCAGCGCCGGACACTTCAACCCGCTGCCAGATCACGACGGCATTTTCCGCCGGGTGCCGATACTGGTCGAATTCAAGGGCGCCTATTTCGAGCCACTGTCGCTGGCGATGGTGCGTGCGGTACACGGGAACCCGCCGGTCACGCCGGTGGTCACGGAGGACGGAAAAAGCACCGGTTACAGCGGCCTTGAGTGGATCAGGTCCGGTCCGTTCGCGATCCCGGTGGACGACCAGGCTGCAGCGCTGGTGCCATACCGCGGTGCCAAGGGCAGCTTCCGCTACTACTCGCTGGTGGATGTGCTGAACGAGAAGGTGCCGGTGGAGGCCCTTCGCGGCAAGATCGCGCTGGTTGGCACGACGGCACCAGGCCTGCTCGATCTGAGGGCGACCCCTGTTGACCCGGTATACCCGGGGGTGGAAATCCACGCCAATCTGATCGCCGGGATCCTTGATGGCAACATCAAGCAACGCCCGCCGTATGTGGTGGGTGCCGAATTCGTACTGCTGTTTCTCGCCGGTACGGTGCTGACGCTGCTGCTACCCCTGCTCTCGCCTTTCAGGTCTGTGCTGGCCTCGGCGCTGGCGCTAGTTGCCGTGATCGCAGCCAACATGACGGTCTTTCATTATGGCAACCTCGTGCTGCCGCTTGCCTCGGTTCTGATGCTGATCCTGTTGCTCTTCACCTTCAACATGGCCTACGGCTTTTTCGTCGAGGCCCGCGGCAGCCGCCTGATTGCCGGCCTGTTCGGCCAGTACGTGCCGCCCGAACTGGTCGAGGAGATGGCGCGCAATCCCGAACGGTTCAATATGGCCCCCCGCGCCGAGGAACTGACTGTTCTGTTCTCCGACGTTCGCGGCTTCACCACGATCTCGGAAAGCCTGAATCCGGACGAGCTGTCGCAATACATCAACGACTACCTGACCACGATGAGCCTGGTCATCCGCGAGGGCCACCGGGGTACCCTCGACAAATACATCGGCGACGCGATCATGGCGTTCTGGGGGGCGCCTTTGGCGGACAGGGATCATGCCCAGCATGCCGTACTGGCAGCGCTCGACATGATGAAGCAGGTGAAGGTGCTGAACGAGAAATTCCATGCCAGAGGGTGGCCCCCCTTCGCGATCGGCATCGGTGTCAATACTGGCATCATGCGCGTCGGCGACATGGGCTCGCAGATCCGCAAGGCCTACACTGTGATGGGCGACGCAGTGAACCTGGGCTCTCGCCTCGAGGGCATCACCAAGCAGTATGGCGCGGCCATCCTGATCGGCCATGAAACCAAGGTACGCATCCGCGGTATCGTGCTGCGCGAGATCGATCTCGTGCAGGTCAAGGGCAAGGACGAGCCGATTGCGATTTACGAGCCCCTGGGTCTTGAGTCCGGGGTCGAGACCAGGTTGCTTGACGAGATCAAGCTCTGGAACCAGGCGTTGCGGTATTACCGGGCGCAGGACTGGGACAGGGCGGAGCTGCAATTGCTCAACCTGCAGAAGATGGCGCCGCGGCACCTCTACGAAGTCTTCCTCGAGCGCATTGCCCACTACCGGCTTGAACCGCCAGGCGCCGGATGGGTCGGTGTGCACAAATTCGACACCAAATAAATATTCAATAAATCAATGAGTTATGGTTTATTCCGGTTTCCTGTTCCGACCCGGCCGTTAAGCCATCCCTGGCGTCTGCGTTGTGTGACACACTTCGCATCCGGAATTGAGGAAAGGTTCATCAGCGCAGGGCGCCGGGGTGCAGCCGCCGGCGCCGGCCGCGGTGATACAGGATTAGCGAGGTCACGATGAGCACAGTTCTCCAGAGCAAGCCGGTTGCAGCGGAAAACCTGGCCGAGAAACTCGGTTTTCAGCAGAGGCTGCAGGCGGTTACCAACAAGATCCACGCCACGAAGAACATCGAAGAGATCATCCTCGAGCTCTCGCAGGAACTGTGCAACCTCTTCAACGCCGACCGCCTGACGATCTACCTGCTGTCCGAGGACAAGGGCTCGATCGTTTCGAAGGTGAAGACCGGCCTCAATTCATTCAAGGACATCAAGCTGCCGATCAACGAGCAGTCGATCGCCGGTTTTGTCGCCACCCACAAGCGCGTGGTCAACATCCGTGACGTGTATGACGATGCCGAGCTGAAGTCGTACAGCGCGCAGCTCAATTTCCTTAAGGCGGTGGACGCCAAGACCGGCTATCGCACCAAGCAGATGCTGGTGGCGCCGGTGATCGAGGCCAAGACGAAGGACCTGATCGGCGTCGTGCAGATCATCAACAACAAGGCCGGCACCCCCTTCCCGCCGATGATGGAAGAGGGTGTGTATTCGCTGACCGAGACCCTGGCGATCGCGTTCCGCCAGCGCCAGGGCCCGATGATGCAGGTGCACAGCAAATATGACGGCTTGGTCACCAATGCAGTGATTTCAGCGGAGGAACTCGAACTCGCGCAACGCTCGGCGCGGCGCAAGAACCTTGATGTGGAAACCGTGCTCACCGACGAATTCCAGGTCAAGCTGCCGGCACTGGGCGAGGCGCTGGCCGGCTACTTCGGCGTGCCTTACGAGTCCTTCAAGCAGGACCGCATCAAGTCGCCTGACCTGATGAAGAACATGAACCGCGAGTTCTGCCTGACCAATCAGTGGGTTCCGCTGGAGGACACCAAGGACGGCATCCTGGTGATGGCGCTCGATCCCGAACGGGTCAAGGCTTCGCGCATGGTCGCCAACGTCTATCCCAAGAGCAAGATCGTCTACCGCGTCACCACCAACAAGGAATTTGCCAACACGCTTGAACAGCTTTTCGGCAGCAGCTCCGCGCTGGAGGACTCCGGGAACATCGACGACCTGCTAGGCACGCTCGACGAAGAGATTGAAAGCGGAGAAGGCGGCGGCGAGGATGTCGCTTCGGCCGCGGCGGACAACGAGCTGGTCAAGCTGGTCAACAAGGTCATCATCGACGCTTACCAGCAGGGCGCCTCGGACATCCACATCGAGCCCTATCCGGGCAAGGCCAAGACCGAAATCCGCTTCCGCAAGGACGGCTCTCTGGTGCCCTACATCCAGATTCCGGCGAGCTACCGCAACGCCATCTCGGCGCGCCTGAAGATCATGTGCGACCTCGACATTTCCGAGCGCCGGCGGCCGCAGGACGGCAAGATCAAGTTCAAGAAATTCGGCCCCCTCGACATCGAACTGCGCGTGGCGACGATACCCTCCGCTGGCGGAGTCGAGGACATCGTGATGCGTATCCTTGCCGCCGGCGAGCCGATCCCGCTGGACAAACTGGGCCTGACCAAGAACAACCTGGAAACCCTGAAGGCGACGGTGTCCAAGCCCTACGGCCTGTTTTTCGTCTGCGGGCCCACCGGTTCGGGCAAGACCACCACGCTGCATTCGGTGCTCGGCTACCTGAACACCCCTGATACCAAGATATGGACCGCCGAGGATCCGGTGGAGATCACGCAGAAGGGTCTGCGCCAGGTGCAGATGAATCCGAAGGCGGGCATGACCTTCGCGGTGGCTATGAAGGCCTTTCTGCGCGCGGACCCGGACATCATCATGGTTGGCGAGATGCGGGACAAGGAAACCACCGGTACCGGAATTGAAGCCTCGCTGACCGGCCACCTGGTATTTGCCACCCTGCACACGAACAGCGCACCCGAATCGATCATCCGCCTGCTCGACATGGGCATGGATCCGTTCAACTTCGCCGACGCGCTGCTGGGCATCCTCGCGCAGCGCCTGGCCAAGCGCCTGTGCGGGAAGTGCAAGAAGCCCCATGAAGCGACGCCGGATGAAATCCATGCGCTGATCGCGGAATTCGCGCTCGAGCTCAAGAACACCACCAGCTGGAAGAATGATCCCAAGGGGCAGGAAGAGAAGCTGCTTGAAGAGTGGATTGCCAACTACGGCAACAAGAACGGCAAGCTGGTGATTCACGAGGCGGTGGGCTGCGAAGTCTGCGGCGGCAGCGGCTACAAAGGCCGCGTCGGCCTGCACGAGTTGCTGGTCGGCACTGACGCGTTGAAGAAAAACATCGCGGAACATGCGCGGGTTGCCGAAATGCTTGCCACCTGCCTCAATGACGGCATGCGCACCCTGAAGCAGGACGGCATTGAAAAGGTGCTCATGGGCATCACCGACATGAAGCAGGTCCGCGCAGTCTGCATCAAGTAAGCGCTGACCACTGCAGACCATGAACCAGATGCGCGTGTCACCGGCCCAGGGCGATCTGCCGCACCGGCTGGCCGAGCTGCTGCGCATTGGTGTGGCGCTGTCCCGCGAGCGCGACATCACCCGCCTGCTGGAGGCGATCCTGGTGGCGGCCAAGACCATCACCAATGCCGACGGCGGCACCCTTTACCGGATGACCGAGGATCAGACACTGCGCTTCGAAATCATGCGCAACGATTCGCTCGGCATTGCCATGGGCGGCACCAGCGGCAACGAGATTCCGTTCTACCCGGTCAATCTCCATGAGCCCGACGGCCGGCCGGTACACAGCATGGTCGCGGCCTATGCCGTGCATCACGACTGCTCGGTCAACGTCGCTGATGCCTACAGCGAAGCCGGCTTCGACTTTTCAGGAACCAAGAAATTCGACCAGAAGACCGGCTACCGCTCGACCTCCTTCCTCACCGTTCCGATGAAGAACCACGAGGAGGAGATCATCGGCGTGCTGCAGCTGATCAACGCCAAGGATCGAGTGACCGGCAAGGTCACGGCATTCTCCGAGGAAGACCAGCAGCTCGCCGAGTCGCTGGCC
>JAJTHX010000080.1 GCA_021300125.1 Betaproteobacteria bacterium
ACAAGGACCAGGCCGCCGCCGAAGGCCTGTAGCACGAACCGGCGGCGCGGGCGCACCGCGCCGCCTCTGGTAAACTCGCCGCTCCCAAAAGCGGCGACCGACCGGAGGAGACCATGATCTACGAAGTGCGCACCTACGACATCAAACCCAAATCCCAGGGCGAAGTCGAAAAGCGTTTCGGGGAGGCCTACGAATACCGCAAGAAGCTCTCGCCGCTGGCCGCGTTTTTCCACACCGAGATCGGCCCGCTCAACCAGATCATCCACATCTGGCCGTACAAGGACATGGCCGAGCGCGAGCGCATCCGCGGCGAGGCTGCGGCTTCCGGCAACTGGCCGCCGAAGATCGGCGAGTTCGTCCTCAACATGCGCACCGAGATCTTCATCCCGTTTCCGTATTCGCCGGAAATCAAGCCCGGAAAAATGGGCCCTTACTTTGAAATGCGCACCTACACCTACGCGCCGGGCGAATTTCCCAAGGTGCTCAAGATCTGGGAGCGCGCGTTGCCCGAGCGCGTGAAGCTGAGCCCGCTGGTCGGCATCTGGAACGCGGAGTGCGGCAGCGTCAACCGCTTCACCCACATCTGGGCCTACCCCTCGCTCGACGCGCGCAACCAGACCCGCGAAAAGGCGCAGGCGATGGGCATCTGGCCGCCGTCGGCCCTGGCCAAGAAGGAAGGCTTGCCCGAACCGGTTCTGGTCGCGCAGGAAAACAAGATCGTGATGCCGGCGGCGTTCTCGCCCCTGCAGTAAGCCGCTGCAGTAACCCGTCCGGAAGCGGCGCATGCCTGTCGGCAGGCTCGATCATTATTCGATCCGCACCCTCGACATCGAGGCGTCGCGCCGCTTCTACACTGAAGTGATGGGCTTCACGGTCGGCTTCCGGCCGCCGTTCAAGTTTCCGGGACTGTGGCTTTACAACGGCGCGCAGTATCCGGAAACCACCGGGGTGGTGCACATCATCGGCATCGACCCGGATGATCCGCAGGGACTCAAGGACTATCTCGGCGACCGCGATCCCGCTTCACTGCAGGGCACCGGCACCGTGGATCACATGGCCTTCACCGCCACCGGCCTTGCCGGCATGCGTGAACGGCTCGTGCGGCAGGGCATCGCCTATCGCGAACGCACCGTGCCGTCGCTGGGCATCCACCAGGTGTTTTTCGAGGATCCCAGCGGCGTCACGCTCGAACTGAATTACCCCGCCGCCGAAGCCGCCTGATCATGGCCCGGGTCCCCCGCGCGCTGGTCATCGGCGGTTCGCTCGGTGGCCTCTTCGCCGCCAACCTGCTGCTGCGCCAGGGCTGGGATGTCGAAGTCTTCGAACAGTCGGCACAGCCGCTCGCCGGCCGCGGCGCCGGCATCATCACCCATCCCGACCTGTTCGCGGCACTCGGCCGCATCGGCGTCAGCGCCGCGGGCGGCATCGGGGTCGACATCGCGGGGCGCGTGGCCTTCGACCGCGACGGCCGCGTGCTGGGCCGGATGGACATTCCGCAATGCCTCACCACCTGGGGCTGCCTGCACACCCTGCTGCTCGCCGCCTTCCCGGGCGGGCGCTACCACCTTGGCCACGCCCTGACCGCCGTAGAACAGGATGCGGCCGGCGTGACCGCGGTCTTTGCCAACGGCCAGCGCGCCCGGGGCGACCTGCTGGTGGCCGCGGACGGCATCCGCTCCGCAGTTCGCGCGCAGCTGGCGCCGGCAGCGCAACCGCGCTATGCCGGCTACATCGCCTGGCGGGGCCTGGTCGAGGAAACCGCGCTCACGGAAACCACGCGGCACGACCTCTTTCCGCGCTTCGCCTTCAGCCTGGCGCCGGCGGAACACATGCTGGGTTACCCGGTGGCCGGTTTCGACAATTCGGTCCGCGATGGAGAACGCTGCTTCAATTTCGTCTGGTACCGCCCGGTCCATGCCGGGGACGAACTGCCAGAGTTGTGCACCGACATCCACGGCCGCCGCCACGAGATGGCAATCCCGCCGCCGCTGATCCGGCCGCAGGTGATCGCCGCGATGCGCGAGGCAGCGCGCGCGCTCCTGTCGCCGCAGTTCGCTGAAGTCGTTGAAAAGACGCGGCAGCCGTTTTTCCAGGCGATCTTCGACCTCGAGTCGGAGACCCTGCAGTTCGGCCGCGTCGCGCTGCTCGGCGACGCCGCGTTTGTCGCGCGGCCCCATGTCGGCATGGGCGTTTCCAAGGCGGCCGGCGACGCGCTGTGCCTCGCCGCAGAGCTGGCGCACGAGCCAAAGGACCCTGGCGCCGCACTGACCCGCTACTCGGCGCAGCGGCTGGGCTTCGGCCGCGCCGTGATCGCCCATGCGCGGGCGCTCGGCGCCTACCTCGAAACCTGCGCGCAGGGCCGCGAGGATTCAACCCTGCGTGAGCGCCTGCACACGCCGCATGCCGTGATGCGCGACATCGCGGTCACCCGCGAATTCTGAAGCTGCCCCTGCAGGACTAGAATGGGCTCCGGGAACCCGAAGGCCGGAGGCCGCCGATGAATCTGGACGTCACTCCGATCTACGCCGCGCTGCTGGCCCTGCTCTTCGTCTTCCTCAGCCTGCGCACCATCCACCTGCGCCGGCGCCACCGTGTCGCCCTGGGCGACGGCGACAATCCCGAACTGCGGCGGGCGATGCGGGCGCACGCCAATTTCGCCGAATACGTGCCGTTCGCGCTGCTGCTGGTGTACTTCGTCGAACGCGACGGTGCACACCTTGCGCTCGTGCATGCACTGGGGCTGGCGCTGCTCGCCGGCCGGCTGCTCCACGCCTGGGGAGTCAGCCAGCCGCGCGAGGACTTCCGCTTCCGCGTGACCGGGATGGTGCTGAGCTTCGGCGTGCTGCTCACCACGGCGCTGCTGCTACTGCTGCCGCGCCTGTTTTAGTACGGCCGCAGGTTCCTAGCGGCGGAACTCGCGGGGATTGAGCCGCGCAATGTCCGCCTCGACCTGCTCTCGGCTGCGCTCATAGACCACTTCGCGGCCCATCACGCTGCCGGCATAGGCGAGCCCGTTGCGGGTCGGCGTCAGTTCGCACTTCACGCTGTGCACGCCGCTGCCGATCACCAACTGGATCGATGACGGCCGCTTGTCGAACACCACCACTTCCATCAACTGCCGGGTTTCGGTGACACGGACCTGGATGGTTTCGTTTTTCAAATGAATTCCCCCAAAAAAGGGGCCGGTGATTCCGGCCCCTGATTGCATTCAACAGCGTTTCAGGCTGCGGCTCAACGCACCACCTTGCGTGCGATCACCACGTTGTCGTAGACCAGGTTCTGGGTCCAGATCCAGCGCGCGCCGGCAAACAGCTCCGGATAGCGCGTGTAGGCGGGGAGCGTGGTCACGCCGATTTCCTCATCGGTGTAGGTGTAGGCGTTGGGCCAGTGCGTGTCGTTGAAGGTCTTGTTGCGCCAGCCCCTGGGCTGGGTGTAGTGGACCATGAAGCAGTCGGCGCGGCACTTGGGTTTTTTCACATCCGGATAGGTGCGGCCCAGGCGGTCGAAAAAGCGCAGTGTTCCCTTGTCCACCACGTCGGCGGGGCTGTCCAGCGGTCCGATCATGAACGTCTGCGCCTTCCAGCTGCCGTCGGTGACGGTGCCGTCGCTGAAGCGGGCGATCAGGCCGCCGTCACCGAGGTACCAGTTGTCGTTGAGGCGCGCCATGTTTTCCACGCCGAGCGAGAGCTGTTCGTCCCAGTCCACCAGCAGGAAGGCCATGGTGTAGGGGCGCTTGACCTTGAAACGCACAATCGCCGAGTTGAAGGGAGTGTACGGCGTGTTGTCCACCGAGACCAGCTTGCCGTTGACGTAGAACTCAAAGTAGTTGTCGGCGACGATGTAGCCGGTAATGACTTCGCCATCGGAATCAATCTCGATTACCGGCGCCTTGCTCGCATCCACCGCGGCCGAATTCGGCGGCAGCACCTTGTTGCACTCGTTATAGAGGTCGTGGGACAGCGGCCCCTGCTTGCGTTGCAGCGCGGTTTCTGCGGGCACCGTGATCACCGTGCCGTCGGTGGCGGTGATCTGGCCGACCGCGGCCACGCGCAGGTTCATCTTGGGATTGGTGTGCGCGCACTGGGTCAGGTTGGGGATGAGGATTTTCTTGGCCTCGCCCTGCGTCACCATCCGCCGGTCCGGCGCCTCGATCGGGTCCAGTGCCAGCCCGCCGCCAACCGTGGCGCAGGCCGCCAGGGCCGCGATGGCCGCGGCAACCACCCCGGTCCTGCGCAACGCCGAAGCCTGCGTTTTCCATGCCTGTTTCATGGTCTCCTCCCTTGTCCGTTGGGTCATGGCGTCGGCACGATATGGAATGAACTGCTGTGTTTCGACGCCCTGGCGACCAGCTTAGCCAAGCCCGGGGGCGCCAGCAAGCAGCCGCAACCGCCAGCCAAAACCAGGCGCCGGCAAGACCAAATTGGCGCACATGGCCCGCTGACACCTCGCATATAATTTCGCGCCCCCCCGCCACACCCACCGTGAGTCCACCATGCTGATCAAATTCACCCTCAACGGCGACCCCGTCGAGGTCCATCTCAAATCCGCCGACCGGCTGCTGGTCGACGTCCTGCGTGAAGACCTGCAGCTGACCGGCACCAAACACGGCTGCGGCATCGGCGCCTGCGGCACCTGCACCGTGATCGTGGACGGCGCGCCGGTGTCCTCCTGCCTGCAGCTCGCGGCCCTGTGCGACGGCGCGAACGTGCGCACCGTCGAGGGCCTCGACCAGGCCGGCGTGCTGCACCCGGTGCAGCAGGCCTTCATCAACAAGACCGCGCTGCAGTGCGGCATCTGCATCCCGGGGCACGTCATGCAGTGCGTGTCGCTGGTGGAGAAAAACCCGAACCCGAGCGATGAAGAAATCCGGGCCAGCGCCGACAGCGTCTACTGCCGCTGCACCGGCTACGTGAAAATCATGGATGCCTACCGCGAAGCGGCGGCGCTGCTGAAAAAGGCGGGCAGGGCATGAGCACGCATCTGAAAGACCCCAGGTTGGAATCCGGCCTGCTGGTGGTGGGCAAGGATGTGCCGCGCGCCGACGCGATCCCGAAAGTCACCGGCGCCGCCCAGTACGTCGCCGACATGCACCTGCCCGGCATGCTGCATGCGGCGGTGCTGCGCAGCCCCCACCCGCACGCTAAGATCCTCTCCATCGACACCAGCGCCGCGCGCGCGATGCCCGGCGTCAAGGCGGTGGTCACCGGTGAAGACACCGCCAGGCGCAAATGGGGCGCCTTCCGCCCCGACCTCTATCCGCTGGCCATCGGCCGCGTACGTTACGTCGGCGACGAAGTCGCCGCGGTCGCCGCGACCGACCCGGAAACCGCGCGCGCGGCCATCGACAAGATCGTTGTTCAATACGAGCCGCTGCCCGCGGTGTTTTCGCTGGACGAGGCGATGACGCCCGGCGCGCCGCTGGTGCACGACGATGCCGCCGGCAACATTGCCCATGAGTTCGCCTTCGAGCGCGGTGACGTCGATGCCGGCTTCAAGGCCTCCGACGTGGTTGTCGAAGGCACCTGGGATTCGGTACGCCAGTGGCATTCCTCGCTGGAGACCATCGGCTGTGTCGCGCACTGGACCAACAACCGTGTGTCGATGTGGTGCAACACGCAGACGCCCTTCCTCGCCCGCGGCCGCTACTCGGTGGCGCTGGGCGTGCCCGAGTCGCAGGTTCGGGTGATCCAGACCGAGGTCGGTGGCGGTTTCGGCGGCAAGTCCGGCGACGACAACTGTTCGGTGATCGCGGCGATCCTCGCGCGCAAGGCCGGGCGCCCGGTGAAGCTGATCCATACCCGCGAGGAGGAATTCCTCGCCAGCCATCCGCGCATGCCAATGCGTTACTGGGTGCGCCTGGGTTTTTCGAAGGCCGGCAAGGTGCTCGCCAAGGAAATCCGCATGTGGGCCGACAACGGCGCCTACACCGGAAAATCCCAGGCCATCCTCGGTGCGGCGACGGTGCGCCATGACGCGCTGTACAAATATCCCAACGCCCGCGCCAAATCGACGCTGCTCTATACCAACCTCGTGCCCACCGGCGCCTTCCGCGGCTTCGGTAACCCTTCGGCCGACTGGGCGGTGGAGCAGGCCTGGGATCTCGCCGCCGAGAAGCTCGGCATCGACGTGGTGGACCTGCTGCACATGAACGCGGTGGAGGAAGGCGATGTCTCGCCGCACAACCACAAGATCACCAGCGGCGAACTGCGCCAGTGCATCGACAAGGCCGCCGGCCTGATCCAGTGGAAACAGAAGCGCAAGACCAAAAAAGACGGCCACGGCCTCGGCATGGGCTGCAGCATCCACGTCAACGGCCGCCGCAGCTTCGGCGACTGGGACGGCAGCTCGGCCATCGTGCGCATCAACGAGGACGGCCGCGCCACGATCATCACCGGCGAGGGCGAGATCGGCCAGGGCACCTACACCGTGCTCAAACAGATCGCCGCCGAGGAGCTGGGTTTTCCGTATGACGACGTCGACATCACCCGCCCCGACACCGATGTGCATGCGCATTCACTGGGCGCGCTGGCGAGCCGCGTGACCTATGTGGCCGGCAACGCGGTGAAACGCGCCGCGGCCGAAGCGCACAGGCAGCTGATGGCGGCGGCCTCGGAGCAATTCAAGAAGCCGGTGGATGAACTCACCATCATCAACGGCCAGATCGGCCCGAAGGGTGGCCCGGAAACCGAATTCAAGCCGGTCAGCGCCGTGGTCCGCGCCAACATCTACAAGCGCGGCGGCGAGGCCATCGTCGGCGTCGGCAACTGGGACAACCCCTCGGAGTTTCCGGACCACAGCCGCTTCGGCAACGAATCCGGTGCCTACAATTTCGCGGCGCAGGCGGTCGAGGTCGAAGTTGATCGCGGCACCGGCGTGGTCGAGCTCCAGGAAATATCGGCGGTGGTCGACTGCGGCACGGTGATCCACCCCGCTGCGGCACAGGGCCAGGTCGAGGGCGCCGTGGTGCAGGGCGTGGGCCTGGCGATGATCGAGTATTTCGACTGGCACCAGGGCACGCCCACCGATCCGCAGTACATCGACTACCCGCTGCCTTCGGCCGACTTCGTGCCGAAGATCCATGTCGGGTTCGCCGATTCCTATGAACCCTCGGGTCCTTTTGGCGCCAAGGGTCTGGGCGAGATCGGCCTCGATGCGATTCCCGCGGCGATCGCCAACGCCATCGCCGACGCCGTGGGCGTACGCATCCATGCACTGCCGATCACCGCAGAAAAAATCCACCGCGCGCTGCACCCGGAACTGTATGCCGACGAGCAGAAAACACCGCCGCAGCCGCCCAAGGGTGGCGTGTGGTCGCGGCTCGTCACCGGCAAGCCGTCGGGCACGCGGCCGTTCAAGCCCGAGGCGCTGGTTCCGAAATCACTCGCTGAAGCCCTGCAGCGTTATGCCGAGGGCGATACCGCCATCGTGTCCGGCGGCATGTCGCATGCGATCCGCCGCGAGCGCACCGGCTACCCGCAGGCAAAGCACCTGCTGTTTGTCGGCCAGCTCGCGGAGCTGAAAAAAATAACCAATAAAAACAATGCCTTACATATAGGCTCGGCCGCCAACCAGCAGACCATCATCGAGCTGCCGCAGCTGCGCGAACAATTCACCGTGCTGGCCGAGGCGCTGGATGCCGCCGGCCACGCCCGCGTGCGGCGCATGACCACGGTTGGCGGCAGCGTCGGCCCGCTGATCGGCGGCTTCGACATGCCGGTTGCCCTGCTCGCACTGAATGCGCGGGTGGTGACTGCAACCGTCGCCGGACAGAAAACCTGGACCCTGGCCGAGGCCTTCGATCAACGCTTCGCCAGGGACGAGATGCTGGTCGCCGTGGAGTTCGACGCCCTGCCCGCGCGCAGCGGCTCGGCCTTCCACAAGTTCCTGCCGCGCGGCGTGATGGAAACCCCGACCGCGAACGCCGGTGCGGTGGTCACGCTGGATGCGTCCGGCAGATGCACGGCCGCCAGGCTGGTGGTCGGTGCGGTGAGCTGGAAGCCGCTGCAGGCCGACCTGTCGGCGCTGATCGGAAAACCCTTCGACGAAGCCGCGATCCGCGCCGCGGTAAAACCGCTGCGCGAGCTCGCGCAGCCGCTCGCCAACGTGCGCGGCTCGGCGATGTACAAGCGCAATATGGCCGTTGAAATCGGCGCGCGCACACTGATCCGCGCCTGGCAACGCGCCGCGCAACAGAAATAAACCCCATCCATCAAGGAATGACTGCAATGAATGCAAGCTTCAAGACTTCCGACGGCTGCGAAATCGCCTACACCCTGCATCCCGGCGCCGGCGCCAACGCGCCGCGAGTCGCGCTGGTGCATTCGCTGGCACTTGACCGCAGCATCTGGGACGGCGTCGCGCAGGACCTGGCGAAAGACTGCCAGGTGCTGACCTGGGACTGCCGCGGCCACGGCAAATCCGGCCAGCCGCTGATGACCTACACGCCGCAGCTCTTCGCGCGCGACCTCGCCGAGCTGATGGACCACGTGCAATGGCCTTCCGCCGTGGTCGGCGGCTGCTCCATGGGCGGCATGGTCGCGCAGGCTTTCGCCATCGACCATGCGAAACGCACCACTGGCCTGGTGCTGGTGGACACCACCGCCTGGTATGGCGCCGACGCGCCCAAGGTCTGGCGCGAGCGCGGCGCCACCGGCAAGGAAAAGGGCATGGCCGCGCTGGTCGAGTTCCAGACCACGCGCTGGTTCGGCGACGCCTTCCGCGCCAGCCGCAAAGACGTGGTCGACCATCTGGTGAAGGTGTTCCTCGCCTGCAACCCTGACTGCTACGTCAAGACCTGCGAGATGCTCGGCGACGGTGACCTGCGCGCGCAGCTGGCCACCATCAAGGTACCGACCGCGGTGGTGGTCGGCGAGGAGGACTACGCCACGCCGGTGGCCATGGCCGAAGCCCTGCACCAGGGCATTGCCGGTTCGACACTGACCGTGCTGCCCGGCGGCCGCCACATCACGCCGGCGGAAAAGCCGCAGGATGTCGCTGCGCGCTTCCGCGAAGTGCTCGCCAAAGCAAGGTAAGCCATGTCCGCCAGACCGCGCTGCCTCGACATCCACGCCCATCACGTGGGCCAACCCCTGGTGGATCGCATCAACGCCGAAGGCGAAAAACACGGCGTGAAGATCGTCAAGGGCGAGGACGGCGCCACCCGGATCTCCGTCGGCGGCCGCCTCACCGGCATGCCGCTGATCCCGCCGCTGAATGATGAAGCCGCACGGCTGAAGTGGATGGACGAGGCCGGCATCGACGTGCAGCTGCTCGCCGGCTGGATGGACCTCGCCGGTTATCACCTGCCCACTGAAGCCGGACAATGGCTGGCGCGCGCGCAGAACGAGACGCTGGCCGAAATGGCGTCGCGACGCCTCGACCGTTACGCCGCAGCCGCGGCGGTGCCGCTGCAGGATGCCGCCGCAGCCGCCGGCGAGCTGCGCCATGCGGTGAAAACGCTGGGCCATCGTGCTGTGCAGATCGGCGCCCGCGTCGAGGAGGAGGGCCTCGATGCGCCGCAGTACGACGCCTTCTGGTCGGCTGCGCAGGAACTGAATGTGCCGGTGATCATCCATCCGGCCGACCTCGCAGTGCCGCCGCGGATCCGTCGCTTGTTCCTGCACATCCTCGTCGGCAATCCCAGCGAGACCACCTTTGCCGCCGCGGCGCTGCTGCTCGGCGGCGTGTTCGACCGCTTCCCGCAACTGCGCGTGCTGCTGGTGCATGGCGGCGGCTGCGTGCCTTACCAGTTCGGACGCATCGACCGCGGCCGCATCACCGCACCGCCGTTCGCGAAAGGATCGGTCAAAAATCCGCTGGGCCAGTACGCGAACAACCTCTACTACGACACCGTGCTGCACGATGACGAAGCCTTCCGTTACCTGATCGAGCGCGTCGGCGCCGGCCAGGTGGCGCTGGGCAGCGATTACCCCTTCCCGCTTCGCGACCCGGACCCCGTAAAATTCATCAACAAAAACAAAGAGATGGATGATGCCGCCCGGCGTGCCGTGTGCTGGGATACCGGCGCCGCCTTGCTGGGCCTGAAGTGACCCTTACGAATCGAGGAGCCTTGCGCATGACCCCGCGTTTCCTGCACTGCCTTGCCGGCGCGCTGCTGCTGGCAACCGTAACCGCACAGGCGCAACCCTATCCCGCCGGTCCGATCCGCATCGTCGTGCCCTTCCCCGCCGGCGGCGGCGTGGATACCGCGGGCCGGCTGCTCGGCCAGCGTCTCGCCGAATCGCTGGGCCGGCCGGTGGTGATCGACAATCGCGCCGGCGCCAACGGCATGATCGGCAGCGAAACCGTGGCCAAGGCGCCGCGTGACGGCTACACGCTAATGGTCAATGGCGCGAATTTCGTGACCAGTCCCTCGCTCTACGCCAAGCCCCTTTACGACCCGCTCAAGGATTTCGAGGCGATCAGCCTGCTCGCGCATGCGCCGAACATCGTTGTCGTGCATCCCTCGCTGCCGGTGAAAAGCATCAAGGAGCTGATCGCCTTTGCCAAGGCGAGGCCCGGCGAAATCCTGTTCGCCGGCTCCGGCAGCGGCTCGACGCCGCACCTGGCCGGCGAGTTGTTCCGCACCCTTACCGGCACGAAAATGGTCCACGTGCCCTATCGCGGCACCGGTCCCGCGATCACCGCCATCCTGTCCGGTGAAGTCAGCACCATGTTCATGCCGGCGCTGACCGCGCTGCCACTGATCCAGTCCAACCGCCTGCGCGCGCTGGCGGTGACCTCGCTCGAACGCCTTCCGGCGCTGCCCGAGCTGCCGACGGTGTCCGAAGCCGGCCTCAAGGGATACCAGTCGAGCCAGTGGTACGGCCTTCTCGCCCCCGCCGGCACGCCCGCCGACATCCTCAACCTGCTCAACAGCCACAGCGTGAAGATCATGCAGTCCGCGGAAATGAAGGAGCGCATGAAAAACAGCGGCAGCGTCGCCGTCGGCAGCAGCCGCGAGGTCTTCGCCAAATTCCTGCAGGCCGAGTTCGTCAAATGGGCGCGGGTGATCAAGGAATCCGGCGCGACGGTGGATTAAACAGCCTTTTTTGCCGCCGAAGACACTGAGAAACACGAATTAACAGGATGGACAGGATATTCAGGATAAAACCGCTGTCGAGCTTCACCGAAAATCCCTTTCATGCAAAACCGGATGTCTTTTTTAATCCTGTCCATCCTGTCCATCCTGTAAATTGATTTTGCTCTTCAAGGACTTATCGTGACCAACCACACCATCAAGCACGAAACCCCGAAGCCCGCCGCCGCCAGCGATGCCCTCTACGGCAGCGACGTCATCGCCGGCACGCTGCGCGCGCTGGACATCGACTACATCGCGCTCAATCCTGGCGCCAGCTACCGCGGCCTGCATGACAGCCTCGTCAACCATCTCGGCAACAAGAAGCCGCAGATGGTGCTGTGCCTGCACGACGAGAACGCGGTGTCGATCGCCCAGGGCTACTGGAAGGCGAGCAACAAGCTGATGGCCGCGGCGCTGCACTCCAACGTCGGCCTGATGCACGCCTCGATGCCGATCTTCAACGCCTGGTGCGACCGCGCGCCGATGCTGATTCTCGGCGCCACCGGTCCCTGGGATGCCGCCAAGCGCCGTCCCTGGATCGACTGGATCCACACCTGCTCAGACCAGGCCGCACTGGTGCGCAACTTCACCAAGTGGGACAACCAGCCGGGCTCGGTCGCCGCCGCGGTCGAGGCGATGATCCGTGGTGCCCAGCTCTCGGTGATGGCGCCGCGCGCCCCGGTGTACGTGAACCTTGACGTCACCATCCAGGAAGAAAAACTCGAGGCGCCGCTGGCGATGCCGGACATCGCGCGTTACGCCCCGCCGCCGATGGTGCGCCCGGCCGACAGCGAGATCGAGGCTGCGGCGAAACTGCTGTCCAACGCGAAAAACCCGGTGATGCTCTGCGGCCGCGGCTCGCGCCGCCTCGACCACTGGAACGCCCGCGTCGCGCTCGCCGAGAAACTCGACATGCGCGTGATCACCCAGATCAAGCTCGCGGCGTCCTTCCCCACCGACCATCGCCTGCACGCCGCACCGCCGGCCAACCGTCTGGTGCCGGCGGCGAAAAAGACCCTGGCCGAGGCCGACGTGATTCTTGCGCTCGACTGGCTGGACCTTGCGGGCGCGCTGAAACAGACCTTTGGCAGCAAGCCGGTGACGGCGAAGATCATCAACATATCCTGCGACAGCCAGCTGCATCGCGGCTGGAGCATGGACTACCAGGCACTGCCCCCGGCAGACGTGTGGATGAACTGCGAACCCGACGCCGCAGTGCCGCTGCTCAACGCGGCCGTCAGCGCGCGCCCGCGCAAGATCGAAGGCCCGGCTTATGCTCTGGGCTGCGCCCCCGGCGAACCGCTGGCCCTCAAGGGACTGGCCCACGCACTCAATTGCGCCATCGGCAAGCAGGACGTCAGCATCACCCACCTGCCGCTGGGCTGGAACGGCGCCTACACCCACTTCCGCCACCCGCTGGATTACCTCGGCTTTGACGGCGGCGGCGGCGTTGGCGCCGGCCCGGGGCTCACCATCGGCGCCGCGCTGGCGCTCAAGGGCAGCGGCCGCATTCCCATCGGCCTGATGGGAGACGGCAACTTCCTGATGGGCAACACCGCGGTGTGGACGGCGGTGCACTACCAGATTCCCTGCCTGATGGTCATCTGCAACAACCGCTCGTTCTTCAACGACGAGCGCCACCAGGCCCATGTTGCCGACGACCGCGGCCGCCCGCCGGAAAATGCCTGGATCGGCCAGAAGATCATCGACCCCGACATCGACATCGCGGCGATGGCGCGCGCACAGGGCGCCGAAGGTATCGGCCCGGTGACTGCGATGACCGACATGCAGCCCGCGATCGAGCGCGGCCTCGCCATCGTCAAGGCCGGCGGCGTCTGCGTGATCGATGCGCGGGTGCTGCCGGGGTATGACGGCGAGTAGGCCTCTTTTGCCATTGCGAAGCGGGGTCACGCCGCCGGCGGGCCCCTCCCGGATGTGAATAAAAAAGCGAGGAGAACTCCATGAACGTGAAATCCAGGACTGCCGTCCTGCTCGGCTGCGCAGCCCTGTCCAGCGCGCTGCCTGCACTGGCCGCCGATAACTATCCTTCGCGGCCGATCCGCGTCATCGTGCCGCAGAGTGCCGGCGGCTCCACCGACGTCGCAGCGCGGGTGCTGACCGACCGCCTGACCGAGGTGCTGAAGCAGAATATCGTGGTCGACAACCGGCCCGGTGCCGGCAGCCTTCACGGCACCGAAGCCGCGGCGCGTGCCGCCCCCGATGGCCACACGCTGCTGATCATCGCAGCCTCGCTGTCGATCACCCCTGCACTGCAGCCCAATCTGCCTTATGACCCGATCCGCGATTTCGCGCCGATCACCCAGATCGTTGACCTGCCGCATATCGTGGTCATCCACCCTACGGTGCAGGCCAAGACGCTCGCCGAACTGATCTCGCTGCTCAAGGCGAGGCCAAGCCAGGTCAGCGCCGGGTTCAGCGGCATCGGCACCAGCACCCATCTCGCGATCGAGCTGTTTCAGTATATGAGCCAGACGAAGATGCTGCTGGTGCCTTTCAAGGGCGGCGCACCGGCAATGACCTCGCTTCTCGCCGGCGAGGTACAGGTGAATTTCGGTACGAGCTCAACCGCGCTGCCGCACATCCGCGCCGGCAAGCTGCGCGCCCTGGCCGTCACCGGCGCCAGGCGCTCGCGGGCCGCGCCGGAAATCCCGACGGTGGCCGAGGCCGGGGTCAAGGGCTATCAGCACGCCTCCTGGGTCGGCATGCTGGCGCCGGCGAAGACGCCGCGGGCGGTGATTGACCGCCTGCACGCGGAATCGGTGAAAATCCTCGCCCGTAGCGATGTACGCAACGGTTTCCTCAAAAGCGGGCTCGAGGCCGAAGGCAATTCCCCAAAGGAGTTCGCCGAGAATATCGCTCGCGAGGTCGAGCAGTGGAAACGCCTGGTGAAAACCGCCGGTATCAAGGCGCCATGACTGGCCTCTGAAACGAAAAACCGCGATGTTGAGCCGTTTTTCAGGTTCCGGCGGGGGTTGATCAGGTTTTTTTCTGGCGATCCGGATGGTCGGCGCTGACCAGCGCGCGGAAAGTGAGCACCGGAATCGAGGCGCGGTGCAGCACGCGGCTCGCCTCACTGCCCAGCAACAGCGAGGCGAGGCCCTTGCGGTAGCGCGAGGTCATCACGATCAGGTCGCAGCCTCGCTCATTGGCGGCGTCCACGATGGCGTCGTAGGGCTGGTGGCCCTTGGCGATTATCGTTTCGCAGGGCACGCCGGCGGCAGCGGCGGTTTTGTCGACAAAAGACAGGAACTGGGCTGCCCGTTCGCGCTCGCGCGCTTCAATGCCTTCCTCGAGATCGCCAGGGGCGATGTCCTCGGTGCCGATCATCATCCGATAGTCCTGCATGACATGGATGCCGGTGACACGGGATCCGCAGAGCCTGGCGAGCTCGATGCCACGCTCGATTGCACGCTCGGAATGCTCCGTGCCATCAGTGGGCATCAGGATGTGCTTGAACATGGTCGCCTCCTCGAAACGAAACCCTTCATTGGGGGCCGCCGGGCTGCACGGGCCCGGCGATCTCCTGCTGCAGCGGCATCTTCGCCCAGTTCAAGCGTTGAAGTCCAGCTTTCGGAACCGAAACGGACTCAATCCTTGCGATCGGGGCGGTAGCTGCTTTCCGGCTTGAGGCCGCTGCGGGCGGCCTTCGCGCTGATACGGCCGTTTTCAAGGTAATCCCCTTCCGCGGCGCGCTTGCCGCCGGCGTCCCACACCGGCAGCCAGTCGCCGGAGGCGGTG
>JAJTHX010000275.1 GCA_021300125.1 Betaproteobacteria bacterium
CATCACTAAAAAAATCCAATTTACAGGATGGACAGGATGTGCAGGATAAAACCCTTGGGCGGTCGTGAGGTTGTGGTTTTCATCCTGAATATCCTGTCCATCCTGTTAATTCCGTTTTTATTTACCCTTGAACTGCGGTTTGCGTTTTTCCTTGAACGCGGTGACGCCCTCGACATGGTCATGGGTCATGCGCGCGCCGCAGATGGCCAGCACTTCCATTTCCAGCAGCTGTTCCAGCGTCGGGCTGTACATGTACTGGAACATGCGTTTGGCCAGCGTCAGCGCGTAGGTCGCGGAATCGGCGATTTCCTGTGCCAGAGCCAGTGCCTCGGCCTCGAGCTGGTCATCAGGCACGAGCTTGCTCACCAGTCCCATATCCTTCGCCTCGGCTGCGGGTAGCTTGCGGGCGCTGTAGACAATCTCCTTGGCGCGGGCGAGGCCCAGGTGCTGGGTCAGGAAATAGATCGCACCGCCATCAGGCGGGATGCCGACATTCTTGAAAGCCATCAGCAGGTAGGCGGTGTCGCTGGCCACGATGAGGTCGCTGGCCAGTGCCAGGCTGGCGCCGATGCCGGCGGCAGGGCCGCGCACCGCTGCGATCACCGGCTTCTCGAGGTGGTGCAGCGCCAGCACCATGCGGTGGTGGCCCTTGGAGCGCTTGCGGCCACTGACGATATCGTAGCTGCCCATCGAGCCGACATCGCCGCCGGCGCAGAAGGCCTTCCCCGCGCCGGTGAGCAGAACCACGCGCACGGCATCGTCGAGATTGAGCTCGCCGAACACGCGGGCGAGTTCCTCGTACATGTCCGCGGACAGGGCATTGAGCTTGTCGGGGCGGTTAAGGGTGACGGTGGCGATGCCGTCGGCATGGGTGACAGTGACGCTCATGGCCGGTGTCCGTTCAGAAGGCATTCAGAAGGATTTGATGCCTGCACGGTCGAGCACGCGTTTCCATTTGACTACCTCGTCGCGCAGGTGGTTCTGGAACTCGGCGGTGGAGCTGCCCACCGGATCGGAGCCGTCGCGCTTCAACTGCTCGGCGAGTTCGGGCGAGCGCACGATGCGCGCAGTGGTTTCCTGGATGCGCACGATGGCTTCCTTCGGCGTGCGCGCCGGTGCGCTGAGCCCATTCCAGGCCACTGCCTGGAAACCCTTGAGGCCCTGTTCGTCGAGCGTGGGCACGTCGGGTAGCGCCGCGGTGCGGGCGAGGCTGGTGACGCCGAGCACGCGCACGCGGTTGGCGCGGATCAGCGGAATCACCGAGGTCAGGCCGTTGAAGACCATGTCGACATGGCCGCCGACGAGGTCGGCCAGCGCCGGGGCATTGCCCTTGTACGGCACGTGAAGGATTTTCAGTCCGGCCATAGTGTTGAGCAGTTCGCCGGAGAGGTGTGGCACGCCGCCGTTGCCGGAGGAGCCGAAATTCATCTGGCCGGGGCGCTTTTTCGCCAGTGCGATCAGTTCGTTCATGTTTTTCGCCGGCACGCCGGGATGCACTACCAGGCCCATCGGCGTGGTGTTGATGAGCAGGATCGGCTCGAAATCCTTCACCGGGTCATAGGGCAGCTTGGTCATCACGCTTGGCACCACGGTGAACGGTGCCGGGGTGACCAGCAGCGTGTGGCCGTCGGGTGCGGCGCGGGCGACGATTTCGGTGCCAATGGTGGTGTTACCGCCGGGGCGGTTGTCAACAATGACCTGCTGGCCCCAGGCTTCAGCCATTCTCGGTGCCAGAATGCGCGCGATGACGTCGGTGCTGCCGCCAGCAGCGAAGGGCACCACCAGACGCACGGCCTTGTTCGGAAAGGGTTGGGCCTGCGCAGCGCCCACGCCAAAAATAAAAGTCAATAAAATCATATACTTATAATTTTTCATGGGATCTCCTCCGGAAACTCATGCACTCTTGCCGCAGATGGACTGCAGGCGTGACATCGCGGCGCGGGCCTCGGCCTCGATGCGATCGACGATCGCGGCCAGCGGTTCGATTCTATCGGCGAAGACCACGCCCTGGCCGCAGGACAGCATCGCCTTCTCGACGTCGCCGGTCTCGTAGGCCTTGCGGCCGACGGTGCCCATGATGTGCGGCAGGATCGCCGCGGTGTCCACGGGCTCCGCCTTTTCCAGCTGCTGGATCATCGCCACATGCGGCGTTTTCAGTGCACGCTGGGTGTTGCGCATGCTTTGCAGCAGCAGCGTGGTGTCGGTTTCGGCGGCGGCAACGAGGCGCTCCTTGTACTGGCGGTGCGCCCAGATTTCCTCGGCGACCAGGAAACGCGTGCCCATGGCCACGCCATCAGCGCCCAGCGCCAGTGCTGCGACCAGCTGTTCGCCGGTGCCGATACCGCCGGCGAGGATGACCGGAATCTTCACTGCGCGCGCCGCGGCCGCACCTGCGACCATGCTGCCCACGGGTTCGATGCCAGGATGGCCACCGGCTTCAGAGCCGATCACGGTCACCGCATCGGCACCGAGCGATTCGGCCTTTTTTACGTAGCGCAGCACGCCGGGCACCTTGTGCAGCACGGTGATGCCAGCGTCCTTCATCCGCCGGATGTACGCCTCGGGGTTGTTGCCCGCAGTCTCGACGAACTTCACGCCTTCCTCGATCACGGCGTCAATCAGCGGATTGACGCGGTCCGTGCCGTCGCGGCTGACGCGGATCATGATGTTGACGCCGAAGGGCTTGCCTTCACTAAGTTCGCGGCAGCGGCGGATGCCTTCGCGCAGCGCTTGCACATTGGGAAAACTCGCCGCGGTCATGAATCCGATCAGACCGGCGCGTGCCACTGCCGCGACATAGACCGGATCGGCCAGCCACATCAGGCCGCTGGCAACGACCGGCAGGCGGATGCCGTAGAGCTCGGTGATGCGGGTTTTGAATGGAGTAGTCATGAAAAATTTTTTTAATTAACAGGATGGACAAGATGTTCAGGATAAAAGCCGATTTCGATACGCCTATGAGCCATGGGTTTTAATCCTGTAAATCCTGACTATCCTGTAAATTGGTTGTTAAGCACAATCAACGCATCCGCAGCCACCACGCCCTCGGCATTGACGAACAGCGGGTTTACGTCAATCTCGGCGATACGGTCCTGGTGGTCGGCGGCAAGCAGCGACAGCCGCGAAATGGCCTCGGCCAGCGCGTCGATATTGCAGGCCGGTTTGCCGCGGTAACCCTGCAGCAGCTTGACACCCTTGATCTCGTGGATCATCGCCTTCGCGGTTTCGACGTCGAAGGGTGCGTAGCGGTGGGTCACGTCGTGCATGATCTCGGTGAACACGCCGCCGAGGCCGGCCGCGATCACCGGGCCGAAGTGCGGATCGTTGACCGCGCCGACGATGACTTCCTCGCCGCTGGCCATCTGCTGCACCAGAATGCCGGCGATGCGGGCGTCCTTGTTGTAGGCCGCAGCCGCGGCGTGTACTTCGCGCGCCGCCTGTTTCAGTCCGTCGAGGGTGGTGATGTTGAGGCGGATCACGCCGGCCTCGGTCTTGTGCGGGATGTCGGCGGATTCGATTTTCACCGCCAGCGGGAAGGGCAACGGCGCAGCCTTGAGTTGCTCGACGGCTGCTGCACTGAGCAGGGTTTCGCCGGTGACCGGGATGCCGTAGGCCTTCAGGATGTCTTTGGATGCGTGTTCGCCCAGCGTGCCTGAACCCTTCAGTTGGAGCGGCTGTTTCTCGATCAGGCGCTTGCCGCCGCGGGCGCGTGCGGCTTCAAAGTCGCGCTTCTTGTTGGCGAAGTCGTTCAATGCGGCCAGCGCATCGACGGTGCGCCCCGGGGCCAGCATGCATGGCACGCCGTGGTTCTCGAGGTAATCCATCGCAGCGCGGTTGTCATCGGGCGAGGTCGGCCAGTTCAGCAGCAGGGGCTTGTCCACGCCTTTGAGCATTTCGATCAGGCCCTCGGCCCAGGCCATGGCGACCGCCCCGCGCGGGGAGCGCGCGACAATGGCGTCAATGTTGGGATCAGCCAGCACTTCGCGCATGGTCTTGGTGTACGAGGCGAAGTTGTCGTTGTAGCCCTGCGCGGTGGTGTCGATCGGGTTCTCGATCGAGGCGTAGGCGACGACAATGCCGCGCAGCGTTTCGCGCGTCCTGTCGGACAGCCGCGGCAGGGTCAGGCCGCGCGCGTGGCAGCGGTCGGCGAGCAGCACGCCCGCGCCACCGGACAGCGTCATTACGCCCACCCCCGGGCCTTTCGGCAGCTTGTTCATGCGGAAGGCCTTGCAGTAATCGACCAGATCGTCGACGTCCTGCACTTCAATGAACCCGCCTTCGCGGAAGGCGGTGCGGAACAGTTCGTAGCCGGCGGTAAGCCGCGCGGTGTGCGAGGTCGCGGCCTTGCTGCCGATTTCGGAATTGCCGACTTTCCAGATCAGGATCGGCTTGCCGAGCTCGAGGGCGCGTGCGCCGAGCCGGTGGCCAGCTCGCCGGAGGAATTCACCGCCTTCATCCGCAGCGAAACCGAAAAATGGGCGAACCTGGTGAAGGCCGCCAACATGCGCACGGATTGAAGGACTTTTATTTACAGGATGGACAGGATGTTCAGGATAAAAACCAAAATTCCTGATGCGATTGATTCCGCCTTTATCCTGCAAATCCTGCCCATCCTGTTAATTGCCTTTTGATTTGATTGAATCCATGACCACCCTGCCCGGCACCGCCCCCGACCTCTCCCGTCTGCTTGATCCACGCGGCGTCGCCATCATCGGCGCCTCGACTGACCTCGCCCGCATCGGAGGCCAGCCGATCCGGCTGCTCACCGAATACGGCTATGCCGGCCAGGTCTATCCGGTGAATCCGAAATACACCGAGATCAAGGGCCTGAAGTGTTATCCCGACGTGTCGGCGGTGCCGCAGCCCTGCGACGTCGCGCTGATCGCGGTGTCGGGACCGCTGGTGCCGGGCGCCATCGAGCAATGCGGCAAGGCCGGCATTCCCTTCGCCGTGGTGCTCTCCGCCGGTTTCAGCGAAGCCGGTGAAGCCGGCAAGGCACTCAACGACCAGCTGCTCGCCGCGATCAACAAGAGCGGTGTGCGCGTGGTCGG
>JAJTHX010000422.1 GCA_021300125.1 Betaproteobacteria bacterium
GAAGTGGATTCTTCATTAATAGTATCATTCTCAATGTCTTCGTGGATTGTGGAAGATGGTTCAATAGTGCTCTCTTCGTTAACATTGATAACCGTTTCTCCGGAAGGCGCAATCGCTTCGACAACATCTGCAGGCGCAATACTGGAAGGAGGAACGATGCGTCGTGGTCGCGGTCGTCGAGCCGCAGGAGCACGAGCTGCACGGCCTTTTCGAGCCCGATCGAGTGCGCCTGGTACGCTCTGGCCACGCGCAGGACGTGGTCGCGCGCCGCGGCCGCGATCGCCTGCCGGGACCGCAGCGCGCACTGCGGTTGGCATGAGTCCGGGGTGGTGAAATGCCATTCGTCAATGGACGCCGCTCTGGCGGCGCCGCACCGCAAGGTGCCCCCAACGCCCCGCTATATGCGGGGCGTTTCCATTTCAACCCGCTTTAAGCGGGAGGCTTCCATTTCAACCGTTGCATGCAGGACTTCCATTGCATCCGCTCTGCACGGAACGTCTTTGCCCGACCACCGTCACCGGCGCTGTTCAGATGCGCAGAGTCTCACCATAACCGGTCAGCTCCAGATAGCCGCGACCGACACGCCGCCCTTCACGCAGCACCGTCATCGCGCCTTCCCAGTAAATCGCACCCGTGGTGGCGCGGCTGTCGCTTTCCTGGTCGTCCATCAGTGGCTGCAATTCCACTTCCAGCGCGCCGGCTACAAGCCGGAACTCAACCGGAAAACGTACCGCCGTGCGCGGCGACTGCCAATGGCGCAGCGGAATGAACCGGATGGATTGCGCGTCGAGTGCCACGCTGTTGCCCCTGGCATCGCGCCAGGTGCCGGCGGCCCAGAGCACGGCATCGTCGCTTTGGCCACGCATGCGAAAAGCCATCAGGGCTGAACCGTCGTCGAAATTCAGACCCACCCAGTCCCAGCCGCGGGCCCCGCGCGGCAGGTAAGCGGAAGACCACTCATGGTCCAGCCATGCGCGACCGGTGACCGCCTCGTCGCGACCACCGGCCCGGCAGCGACCGCTGGCCTGCAGCTGGGGCTGGCTGTAGTAGTGGCTGGCTGCGCCGGCATCAACGCCCTTGCGGCTGTAGCCCTCGCGTCCCTGGAGCAGCACCGGTTGCGTCGGCTGCAGTTCAAGTTCCAGCGCAAGCGCGGCATCCGCAATCGCTGCACGATAAGCCTGACCTTCGCGTTGCAGTTGCCAGTTGCCCAGCCAGACCCGGGTGTCGTCTTCAGCGGCGCCGGCGAGGTCGAATACGGCACGCGCAGCGCGTTGCGCGTGGCGCAGTCGGCCCAGCGCAGGATCGGACACCGCGGCGTGGGCAATGATGATGTGGCGCGGATGGAAACGGCTCGGATTGTCGAACGGCAGTTCAGGTCGCGCGCGGAAGAAGGTGATCTGGAAACCGATGGGCCCGGTTGCAGGCCGCTCCAGCCAGCCGGTGACATACCACCATTCGATGCGGAACCCGGGATGGCTGCCGTGATCGCGGGGAAAACGCAGCCGGTAGCTTGGATCCGGCACTGCAAAACCCGGTGCAGCAAGCGCAGCCCGCGGCAGGGTTGCTCCGAGTCCGAGCGCACCCGCGTGCAGCAGCCAGCGCCGGCGAGGCGGCATCATCACCAGTCCTCGTGAACGGCGCTGACCGTGTCCGCCTGCAGGGCGCGCCGTGCGCCGATCAGGGCCGCGCCGGCGGCGAGCAGTGTCAGCAGCAGGGCCAGCGCCGACAGCGGCAGCAGCGGCCAGTGCAGATCCATGCTCCAGTGGAACGACAGGCGGTTGATCCAGCCGATCAGCACCCAGCCGATCAGGCTGCCGGTGAGCAGGCCGCAGATAGCGCCGGCCGCCGCAGTGAACGCACCCTGCGCGGCGATCATGCGTGCGATGTCACCACGGGTCATGCCGAGATGGCGCAACATGCCGAACTCGCGTCGCCGCGCGGCCGCCTGAATGCCGAAGGCGAGACCCACCCCGCACAAGCCCACCGCCAGGGCAACCGCCTGCAGCAGCCAGGTCACGGCGAAGGTGCGGTCAAAAGTGCGCAGTGAGCGGGCGCGGATGTCTCCTGCGCCGGCGATTTCCGCGCCAGGCAGTCCCTGCAGCGCGATGCGCAGGCCTGCAGTCACCTGTGCGGCATCGGCCCGGGGAACGAGCAGCACCGCGGCATCCTGCGCGGTGCTGTCGCCGGCCAGTTCACGGTAGCGTGCGCGCTCGATCACCACAGCGCCATGCTGGCGCGAGTAATCCCGCCAGATGCCGGCAAGGCGGAACTCATGCATCCCGCCGCCTTGCGCAACGGCCAGTGGCAGCCGGATGGTGTCGCCCACACGCCAGCCGAACAATGCTGCGGCGATTTCGCTGGCCCACAGCGACGGCGGCCCTGCAACGGCCGGCGCAGCCGAGACCAGCGGCAGCAGGCGGCCCGCCTCGGCGGCTTCGAGATCACGCGCAATCACCGTCAGTACCGGCTGCCGAGGGTCGATCAGTACGCTGATGTAACGGGTAAAGCGCACTTCCGCCACGCCAGGTACTGCCGCGATCCTGGCCTGTGCCGCACTATCGAGGGTGGCGCCGTCAGGGGCTGCGCTGCTGCGCAGATACAGATCGGCCGGCAGGACGCGGTACAGCCAGACATCGAGTGATTGCCGGAAAGAAACAATCATGACCAGCATCGCTACCACCAGGCTGAAACTGGCCAGCACCGCGGCGAGACTGATCGCGGTCTGTCTGGGTGCACCCTGCAGTTGTGCGAGTGCGAGGGCAGTGCCGATGGAAGCGGGCACTGGCAGTGGCGCCAGCATCCGGGCCAGCAGCGCCGGCAGCATCAGCAGCGCCGCGAGCAGGATCAGCGCGATCGCGGAATAGGCCGCATCCAGTCCGGCATTCTCCCGGAGCAGCAAGGCGCCGGCGAGCATCAGCAGCACCAGTCCCAGCGGCATCGCCATGGAACAACCACTTGCCGTGCCGTCGTCGCTGGCATGCAGTTCCCGTGCCGGCGGGCGTTGCGCGGCGCTCCAGGCCGGCCAGGCGCTGCCGGCGAGCGTGGCGGCCACGCCCAGCGCCACGAAGGCGGCCGAAGTGGACAGGGTCGCCACCGGATCCACCTCAAGGGCACCGAAAAAATCCGAGCCCAGATCAGCGCCGCCGAGGCGCAGGGCCTGTCCGGCAATCAGGTGTGAGGCGACAACGCCCATCACGCCACCAATCAACCCAGTCAGCACCGCTTCAGCGGCGAGCGCACGCAGGATGTCGCCCCGGCGCAAGCCCAGGGCGCGCAGCAGCGCCAGTTCGCGCCGCCGCCGCAACAGGGCCAGCGCCTGCGCCGAGAACACCATGAAGGCGCCGGTGAACAGTGCCACCAGGGCCAGCATGTCGAGATTGCCGCGATAGGCCCGGGTCAGCGCGAGGCCGCGCTCGCTTTCCAGGGCAGGTGTGGCGACATGCACACCGGCCGGCAGTAACCGGCCCAACTCGGCGCTGAATGCAGACAGTGGCACGCCCTCGTGCAGTCGCAGGTCGATGCGGGTGATCCGGCCGTGCGCGGCAAAATGCTGCTGTGCCGCCGCGATATCGATAACCCCGAGACGCTGGCGGTAATCGCCGTCGGGAATGACGCCGGCTACGCGCAGGCTGAGCGTGCCCGTGGCGCCGGCCAGTTCCAGGCGGTCGCCCGTCTGCTTGCCGAGTGCGCGCGCGGCGGCCGCGGACAGGCGGATCGCCTGCGGATCGAACAGGGCTTCGCGGGAGCCCTCGGCTTCGCCGCTGATGCGCGGCTGCACAGCCCAGGCCTGTAATGCATCAAGGCCGACCAGCTTCAGGCTGCCGCCGCCTGGCAGGGCCGCTTCGATCTCAAGGGCAGGGCTTGCCGCGGCAACCCCGGGCAGTTTGGCCAGCTGCGGATACAGTGCTTCGTCAAAACCGGAGCGGCCGCCGCGCACCACAAGGTCGGCATTGCCGGCGAGCTGACGCGTGGCCTGGTCAAAGGCCGAGACCGCACCAGCGTTAATAAGATGGATGCTGGAGCCGAGGGTGACACCGGTGGCGATGGCGAGCAGTGCGAGCAGGGTGCGCCCGGGCGCAGCCCGCAGCGGCGCGGACACCACCGCCTGCCATGCCGCGCCGGTCATGCCAGGTGCAGCATGCCGTCGCGCAGCGCGTAAACACGGTCTGCACCGGCGGCGGCGACAGCGGAGTGGGTGACCAGAATGCCGGTCGCGCCGCGCGACTTGACCTGCTCGCGCAGCGTGTTCAGCACCAGGGCCGCGCTGTCAGCATCGAGATTGCCGGTGGGTTCGTCGGCGAGCAGCAGTTTGGGCCGGTGCGCGAGCGCTCTGGCCACCGCCACGCGCTGGGCTTCGCCGCCGGACAGCGTGGAGGGAAAACGATGGATGGCCTCGCCCAGGCCGACCGCGGCGAGCAGCGCCTGGGCTTCACGCTGAGCATCATGGTGACGCGCGCCATTGAGCTTGAGCGTCAGCGCGGCATTGTCGAGCGCGGTCAGATAGGGCAGCAGGAGAAAAGCCTGGAACACGAAGCCGAGTTCACGCCGGCGCAGCAGCGTGCGCGCATCGTCTTCAAGCGCAGCCAGATCACACCCATCAAGGATGACCTGGCCGGAGTCCGGCAGTTCGAGGCCGGCGATCAGATTAAGCAGTGTCGACTTGCCGCTGCCGGATTCGCCGACAATCGCCACATAGTCTCCAGCGCAGAGCTCCAGCTCGAGATCGCGCAGGATCGGTCGCATCGCGCCGGGATGGGATTTGCAGACTTGCTTCAGGCTGAGCATGGCCTGCACATTATCGGCGATCAGGCTGTTCTTAAAGCCCGCCCTGTCTTGAAAGCGACCCGGAAAGCTGATCGATCGGTGCCGCGTCCATACGGTGGTGGTAAGATGGCGCGCCCATGCGCGGGCCCGACGAGGATATTACGGAGAAATATCAATGAAATCAATTATTTGCAATCCATTTTCAGGGCTGGCCGCAGTGCTGCTAGCGAGCCTGGTGCTGCCTGTGGCCGCGCAAACCTTCCCTGCCAAGCCGGTGCGCCTGATCATCCCGTTCTCTGCCGGAGGTGCCGCCGATGTGCCGGGCCGGATCATCACCCAACGCCTCGCCGACCAGTTCATGCAGCAGGTGCTGGTGGACAACCGCCCCGGCGCTGGATCGACCATCGGCGCCGACGTGGCCGCGAAATCGCCGCCCGACGGCTACACGCTGTTCATGATCAGCAACACCCATTTCGTCAGTGCAGCCCTTTACAAGAAGCTGCCCTACGATTCGCTGAACGATTTCACCCCGATCACTCAGGTCACCAGCGCGCCCAATGTGCTGGTGGTGCATCCCTCCCTGCCGGTTAAAAATGTGAAGGAACTCATCGCGCTGGCCAAGGCCCGGCCCGGCCAGATTGACTATGCTTCCTCGGGCAACGGCAGCACCCAGCACCTGACCGGGGCGCTGTTCGCGCAGATGGCCGGTATCAAGATCAACCACATCCCGTACCGCGGTAGCGGGCCCGTGACCACGGACCTGCTCGGTGGCCAGGTGATGCTGGCCTTCCCGGGCATCGCGGGCATGCTGCCCCACATCAAGACCGGCCGGCTGCGTGCGCTCGGCGTCACCGGTGCCAAGCGTTCACCCGAATTGCCTGAAGTCCCGACCATCGCTGAAGCCGGCGTCAAAGGATACGAAATGGTGGCCTGGTTCGGTATTGCGGGACCTAAAGGCATGCAGCGCGACCTGCAGATGCGTCTGCATGGCGACCTGATGCGGGTGATGAGGTCACCGGAGATAGGGAAAAGCCTGCAGGCCGTGGGCCAGGAGCCGGCATGGCAAGACACCCCTGAAAAATTCTTCGACTTCATGAAAGTCGAAGCCGACAAGTGGGCGAAGATCGTGCGTGCCAGCGGCGCCGAAATCAACTGACGCCGCACCCGCTGCACCGTGTCATTTTTCAAAACGCTGCCAGAGGGCGGCGTTTTTTTGCAAGCCACGAATCCTGGCCGTTGATAAGATGGTGCCGCGGCAAACACTGGCGCAATCACGGACATAAAACAACGAAGGAGGAGAATCCATGAACCACCGCAGCTATGCCATGGCACTGGCCCTGTTGACCGCGGCCGGCACCGCACAGGCGGCTCAGCCGTATCCGCAGCGCCCCGTGCGCATGA
>JAJTHX010000138.1 GCA_021300125.1 Betaproteobacteria bacterium
GCCTGCTGCTGCGCGCGCTGTGCCTTGCGGGTGCGCGCGAAGTGTCGCTCGACATTGGCCATGTCGCGGTGTTCCGCGCGCTGCTGCGGCGGGGGCGGGTGGCGCGCGAACTCGAGTCCGATCTTTATCGCGCGATGCAGGCCAAGGACGTGTCGGCGATCACCGCGCTGGCGAAGGGGCTTGACCGCGCGACGCGTGCCGCGCTCGCGGAGCTGCCCGGCCTCTATGGCGGGATCGAGGTGCTGGCGCGCGCGAAACGCGTGCTGCCGCCTCTGCCGGAAATCCGCGCCGCGCTGCGCGACCTTGCCGCGCTGTCGCAGCGCCTCGCCGACCTTGCGCGGATCCGCAGCTTCGATCTGGGTGAACTGCGCGGCTATCACTACCACAGCAGCGTGGTGTTTTCCGCGTACTCAAACGGCCGCCCCAACGCCATCGCGCAGGGCGGTCGCTACGACGAGGTCGGCAAGGCCTTCGGCCGCGCGCGGCCGGCGACCGGTTTCAGCATTGATCTGCGCGAGCTTGCGGCTGCCGGCGGCCATGAGCCGGCGCCGACGCGGGTGCTTGCGCCCTATCGCCCGCAAGACCGCGCCCTGCAGCAGCGCATTGGCCAACTGCGCGCGCGCGGGCTGGTGGTGGTCGAGGAACTGCCGGGCCACGCACGCTTCCGGCGCGAACTCGGCTGCACTCGCGAGCTGGTGCGCCGCCGGAGTCGCTGGGTATTGCAGGATTTAACCAAGTAATTGATTTTATTGAAAATTTTTATAAGTCCTCCGGGTGAACAGCAATGACCAAGAACGTGGTGGTGATCGGCACCCAGTGGGGTGACGAGGGCAAAGGCAAGATCGTCGACTGGCTGACCGACCGAGCCCAGGGCGTGGTGCGTTTCCAGGGCGGTCACAACGCCGGGCACACGCTGGTGATCAACGGCAGGAAGACCGTGCTGCACCTGATCCCCTCGGGCATCCTGCGCGAGAAGGTGGCCTGCTATATCGGCAACGGCGTGGTGCTGTCGCCGGAAGCGCTGATGGAAGAGATCGGCACGCTGCAGGCGGCGGGTGTGGATGTCGCCTCGCGCCTGAAAATCAGCGAAGCCTGCCCGCTGATCCTGCCGTATCACGCCGCGCTCGACCGCGCGCGGGAAGCGGCAAAGGGCGCCGGCAAGATCGGCACCACCGGCCGCGGCATCGGCCCGGCGTATGAAGACAAGGTGGCGCGGCGCGCGATCCGGCTGCAGGACCTGTTCCACCGCGAGCGTTTCGCCGCGAAGCTGGGCGAAGTGCTGGATTTCCACAATTTCGTGCTGAAGAACTATTTCAAGGCCGACACCGTGCCGTTCCAGAAAACGCTGGACGATACACTGGCCTTTGCCGAGCGCATCCAGCCGATGGTCGCCGATGTGCCGCGGCTGCTGTACGAGGCGCAGCAGCAGGGCCACAGCCTGCTGTTCGAGGGCGCGCAGGGCACGCTGCTCGATGTGGACCACGGCACCTATCCCTTTGTCACCTCCAGCAACTGTGTCGCCGGGGCTGCCGCCGCCGGCGCCGGCTTCGGCCCGCAGAACCTGCATTACGTGTTGGGCATCACCAAGGCCTACACCACGCGCGTAGGTTCGGGTCCGTTCCCGACCGAGCTCGAGGACGACATCGGCAAACAGATCGCCACCCGCGGCAACGAGTTCGGCGCGACCACCGGCCGGCCGCGGCGCTGCGGCTGGTTTGACGCGGCGGCGCTGAAGCGCTCGATCCAGATCAACGGGGTATCAGGCCTGTGCGTGACCAAGCTCGACGTGCTCGACGGCATGGAAAGCGTGCAGATCGGCGTCGGCTACAGGATGAACGGCGTGGCGCGCGACATCCTGCCCTTCGGCGCCGAACTGCTGGCGGAGTGCCAGCCGGTGTACGAGGAAATGCCGGGCTGGCGGGACAGCACCGTCGGCATCACCGGTTTCGACAAGCTGCCGGCTGCGGCGCGCAACTACCTCAAGCGCATGGAGGCTGTCTGCGGCGTGCCGATCGACATCGTGTCCACCGGAGCCGATCGCGAGCACACGATCGTTCGCCGCAATCCCTACGACTGAAAATGAAAAAGAGCGCGATGCGGTTGCATGGCGCTCTTCTCATCGGCAGTCATCCCAACAGGACTGCACGGTGTTGCTGGTGCCCAGAAGAGGACTCGAACCTCCACGGTGTTACCCGCCAGTACCTGAAACTGGTGCGTCTACCAATTCCGCCATCTGGGCAATGAGGGCGGCATTCTAGCCCATGAAAGCCATGAATTCAAATGAAGAAACCGAAAACAAACGCCACGCGCGGCCGCTCTGATTCCCGCCGCGAGAACGACCCGCAGGCCTCGCGCGAGGCCGAACGTTACGAGCATCCGCTGCCCAGTCGCGAGCTGATCCTCGAGGTCATGGTCGATGCCGGGGTGCCGCTGGAAGAGGGCGACCTTGCCCGGGAGCTCGACATCAAGCGCCGCGAACGCGAGGCCTTCGCCCGGCGCATCGCCGCGATGGAGCGCGACGGCCAGATCATGCGCAACCGCCGCGGCGATCTTTGCGTGGCGGACAAGCTTGAGCTGCTGCGCGGGCGCGTGCAGGGACACAAGGACGGTTTCGGCTTCCTGATCCGCGACGACGGCGGTCCGGACCTCTTCCTCGATTCGGGCGAGATGCAGAAGGTGCTGCACGGCGACCGCGTGATGGCGCGTGTGGCCGGGCTCGACCGCCGTGGCCGGCCCGAGGGCAAGGTCGTGGAAGTGCTGGCGCATGGCCAGACCCGGTTTGTCGGCCGCCTCCATGTCGAACACGGCGTGGCATTCGTCGCCGCCGAGGACAAACGCATCAGCCAGGACTTCGTCATTCCCGCGGGCGAGGCCGGGCGCGCGAAGCCGGGGCAGGTGGTGACGGTCGAGGTCATTGCCCAGCCGGGGCGCCACGGCAAGCCGCTGGCGAAAGTGGTGGAGGTGCTCGGCAATTACGCCGATCCCGGCATGGAAATCGAGATTGCGTTGCGCAAGCACGACCTGCCCTGGCAATTCCCCGGGGATGCCGAGTCGCTGGCGGCGAAACTGCCCGGGGAAGTACGCAAGGCCGACTACAAGGGCCGCGAGGACCTGCGCGCGATGCCGCTGGTCACCATTGACGGGGAGACCGCGCGCGATTTCGACGACGCGGTGTTCTGCGAGCAGACCCGCAGCGGTTTTCGCCTGGTGGTGGCGATTGCCGATGTCAGCCATTACGTGAAACCCGGCGATGCGCTGGACCGGGAGGCGCGCAATCGCGGCAACTCCGTGTATTTCCCGCGGCGGGTGATTCCGATGCTGCCCGAAGCGCTGTCCAACGGCCTGTGCTCGATTAATCCCGATGTCGAGCGGCTGGCGATGGTCTGCGACATGCAGATCGACGGCCAGGGCCAGATCCGGGGGTACAAGTTCCATCCCGCGGTGATGCGCTCGCACGCGCGCTTCACCTACACCGAAGTCGCGGCGATCCTTGAGGATCCCCGTGGCACCGTGGCGCGCAAGCGCCGGGCGCTGGTGCCGCAGCTGCAGGCGCTGTATGCGCTGTATCACCTGCTGGCGCAGGCGCGCGCGAAACGAGGCGCGATCGATTTCGAGACCATCGAAACGCAGATGATCTTCAATGAGAGCGGCAAGATCGAAAACATCGTGCCCGTCATCCGCAACGATGCGCATCGCCTGATCGAGGAGTGCATGCTCGCGGCCAATGTCTGCACCTCCGATTTCCTCGGTCAGCGCGGCCACCCGGTGCTCTACCGCGTGCACGAGGGGCCCACACCGGAGAAGCTCGCCGCGCTGCGCGATTTCCTCAAGGGCTTCGGCCTGCAGCTCGGCGGCGGCGACATGCCGCATGCCTCGGATTACGCCAGGCTGTTGTCGAAGGTGAAGGACCGCCCCGATGCGCAGCTTTTGCAGACGGTGATGCTGCGCTCGCTCAAGCAGGCGGTGTATACCCCCAAGAACGCCGGCCACTTCGGCCTCGCCTATGACTCGTACACCCATTTCACCTCGCCGATCCGCCGCTATCCCGACCTGCTCGTCCACCGCGCGATCAAGGCTGTGCTCGCCGGCGGCCAGTACGAGCCGGGCGACTGGCAGGAACTGGGCGCGCAGTGCTCGATGACCGAGCGCCGCGCCGATGACGCCACGCGCGACGTCACCGCCTGGCTCAAGTGCTATTACATGCGCGACCGCGTCGGTGAAGTCTTCATGGGCAGCATCGCCGGCGTGGCGGCCTTTGGCGCCTTCGTCGCGCTGGACGATGTGTATGTCGAGGGTCTGGTGCATATTTCCGAGCTGGGCAAGGATTACTTCCAGTACGATGCGGGCCGCCACCAGTTGCTGGGCGAGCGCACCGGCCAGCGCTACCGCATCGGTGACCGCCTGCGCGTCAGGATCGCCCGGGTGGATCTCGACAATGCCCGCATCGATTTTGTGCTCGCATAAATAATTCCTTTAAAAAACAAATACTTGCAAATCATGAGCGACCTGCAGCTGATCCACGGCTTCCATGCGGTCACCAGCCGCCTGCGCAGCCGCGCCGAAGCGGTGCGCGAAATCTACGTTGATGCCGCGCGGCAGGACCGGCGCAGCCGCGAACTGCAGGCGCTGGCGGCAGAGAAGGGCGTGCGGGTGATCGCGGTGGACGCCAGGCGCCTCGACGGCATGGCTGGCGGCGATCGCCACCAGGGTGTGGTGGCGCGGGTCGAGGCGGTGAGGCTGCCCACCCACATTGACGACGTGCTGGAAGGGCTGGCCGAGCCGCCGCTGCTGCTGATTCTCGACGGCGTGACCGATCCGCACAATCTCGGTGCCTGCCTGCGCGTCGCCGACGGGATGGGTGCGCATGCGGTGATCGCGCCCAAGGACCACGCAGTCGGGCTCAATGCCACGGTGGCCAAGGTCGCCAGCGGTGCGGCCGACAGCGTGCCCTACATCATGGTCACCAACCTTGCACGCACCATGCGCGAGCTCAAGGACCGCGGCATCTGGCTGATCGGCGCCGACGAGCGCGCCGGGAACGATTTGTATGCCATCCAGCTTGGCGGTCCGCTCGCGTGGGTGCTCGGCGCGGAGGGCGAAGGCATGCGCCGGCTCACCCGCGAGACTTGCGACGAACTGGCGCGCATTCCGATGCGGGGCAGCGTGGAAAGCCTCAACGTCTCGGTGTCCGCCGGCATCTGCCTCGCCGAAGCGCGTCGCCAGCGTCGCCAAGCGGCATAGTATGCCCCAAGGAGGGGGTATCTCTTGGCAGGTTTTTTGCATCAGCGGGTTGTGAAAGACCGGCTATAATTTTCTCATCCCCCTCAAAATGGACTGGTGCCATACTTCGTTGGTATCATGCATGATGGTTGTTCATCCGGGTGTCTGGACAGTCCGCCAAACCGGTAAACAGTGACAAGCGCAAAGGCCAAAGCCTGCGAAATGGGGGGCAGAATGAAAAACCTGACCGTCAAGAATCCTCGTGATGCCAGAACCGCGCGCAACCTGAAATTACGGCCCACGGCCATGGCGCTGGCCGTGGCGGCCTGCTTCAGCACCGCGGTGTGGGCCAACCCCACCAACCCGGTGGTCGTTCACGGCACGGCGAGCTTCCAGCAGGCCGGCAACATCCTCAACGTCACCAACAGCCACAACGCCATCATCAACTGGGGCTCATTCTCCATCGGCGTCAACGAACTGACCCGTTTCATCCAGCCCTCGGCACTCTCCGCGGTGCTCAACCGCGTCACCGGCGGCGACCCCTCGGCCATTCTCGGCGCGCTGCAGTCGAACGGCCGCGTCTTCCTGCTCAATCCCAACGGCATCGTCTTCGGTGCCGGCGCCCAGATCGACGTCGCCGGACTGGTGGCCTCCACGCTGAACCTCTCCAACGCCGACTTCCTCGCCGGGCGGATGAACTTCACCGGCGGCGCCCATGCCGGCAGCCTCGTCAACCAGGGCGCCATCAACGCCACGGGGGGGCCGGTCTATCTCGTCGGCAGCGCCGTCACCAACCAGGGCCTGATCACCAATCCGGGTGGCGAGATCGTGCTTGCCGCGGGCAACAGTGTGGAACTGGTCAGCCCTGGCACGCCCAAC
>JAJTHX010000069.1 GCA_021300125.1 Betaproteobacteria bacterium
CCTGATCGCGCAGGACCTGGATGGCCGGCTGCCGCTGGAGACGCTGTCCGACCACCTCTCCGACCTGGCCTGCGTGATACTGGAAGAGGTGCTGCGCCTGTGCTGGGCTGGGCTGCGCCAGCGCCATCGCGAGACGCCGCTGTTCGCCGTGGTCGGCTATGGCAAGCTTGGCGGCAAGGAACTCGGTTACGCCTCTGACCTCGACATCGTGTTCGTCTACGACGACCCGGCTCCGGAGGCGCCGGAAAACTATGCACGGCTTGCCCAGCGCATCAACAACTGGCTGACCAGCGTCACCGCCGCCGGCATACTTTACGACACCGACCTCAGGCTGCGTCCTGACGGTGCCAGCGGCCTGCTGGTGACTCCGCTGGAGAGCATGCGCCGCTACCAACTGCATCATGCCTGGCTGTGGGAACACCAGGCTTTGACACGCGCACGCGCCGTGACGGGCGATGCCGGCATCAGCAAGGCCTTCGAAAACCTGCGCGAGCAGGTACTGCGTGTGCAGCGCAATCCCGAGAAGTTGCGTCAGGATATCGTCGAGATGCGCGAAAAAATGCACAAGGCACACCCCAACCACAGCGTGCTGTTTGACCTGAAGCACGACCGCGGCGGCATTATCGACGTCGAATTCATGGTGCAGTTCCTGGTGCTGGGCCACGCCGCGAGATACCCTGAACTGACCGCAAACGCCGGCAACCTGTCACTGCTCGGCAGCGCCGCCCGGCTGGGCCTGATCGGGGCCGGGGAAGCCGATGCGGTGCGCAAGGCCTACCGCCAGCTCCGCAGCCTGCAACACCGGTTACGCCTGGCAGGAGAGCGTTATGCACGCGTGGATCCGGGCCAGGTCGCCACAGCCTGCGCCGCGGTGAAGGCCCTGTGGTCAAGCCTGCTGGATGATCCGCAGGAGATCGCTAGACCGTGACTGGCCGCAAGTGCTGCGCAACGTCATTCAGGCGGTAAACCCGCATATTGCCCTTGCCCTTGCCCACCACGTTTAGGGGACCCTCGAACTCGAACTGTTGGCGCGAGCGTTGGTAGGTGACGGCATCGACCAGGATGATGCCGGAGCGGGCCTCGTCGGAAATGCGGCTGGCGGTGTTGACGGTGTCACCCCAGATGTCATAGATGAATTTGCGGGTACCGATCACGCCGGCGACGACAGGGCCGGAGCAGATGCCGATATGGATGGAGAGATTCATCCCGCGCTTGCTTGAAAGTAGCCGCATATACTCGCGCATCTCCAGCGCAAGATGCAGGGTTTCGCCCGAGTAATCACGTGCATCCACGGCGAAGTTGACTCCATCATGCTCGAGCAGTCCGCCGGCAACCATGTAGGCATCGCCCACAGTCTTGATCTTCTCGAGGCCATGCCGCTCGGCCAGGGCGTCGAACTCCGAAAACACCTCGTTCAGCAGCTCGACCACGGCCTGGGGCGGTAACTCTGCGGAAATGCGGGTGAAATCAACAATATCCGCGAACATCACCGTGACGTCGGCGAAGCCGTCGGCGATGACGCCCTGCGAATCCTTGAGCCGGCGCGCGATCGGTGCGGGAAGAATGTTGAGCAACAGGGCATCCGACTTTTCCTGCTCGACGCGCAGAAGCCTGTTCCGCTCGTCCACAGTCGCCTGCAGCCGGTCGCGCTGGCGCACGAAAAAGCTGATCAGCAGATACATGATGGTGGACATCGCGGCGAAGTTGAGTGTGAAGAACACAGCAATGCCCTGCATGGTGACTCCGGATTCGAGACCCGGAGTCAGCCAGTAGTCGAAAAAGCCGGAAACCACTGTAAGCACGATATAGGCCACGAACCATGGCAGCGACTGGCGAGCACCCTGGAAGATCATCACGCCCACCGGCGCCAGCAGGGCCCAAAGCGCCACCCCGGAGGAGCTGACATAGCTGCCGATGCTCCACTGCATGACAAACGGAACGAACAGGAACAGGCTGACCTGCAGCGTGCGGAACAGTTCGAAATTGCGTGTATAGATGTAACAAGCCAGCGAGGCGGCGGAAATGGCAAGGTAAGCCAATGGCACTGTGGACGAAAACTTGATACCCATCGCCCAATACAATGCCAGCCAGAGAATTGAGCCGAAACCCATCAGCCCGCAAGCGAAGATCAGCAGTGTCTTGTTCAGACGGTCCTGCTCACTGTCCTGCTCGGTAATGACGCGCTCGCCCATCGAATTGAGCCATGCGCGAGTCTTGGCCAGCATTGACTATCCCTCAAGGCACGCCCCGCCGCCACCGGGCATTGGAACGTTAATTGTTACCATTTTAACTGCAGCCTGACACCGGAGTACGGCAGCCGGAGCCAATTCGGCTAAAATAATCCACTGTCCAACCCGCCGCGGGGTGCCATCCCGGCGCCCGCCCGCATGGCGGCTACAACCCCCATACAAGACGGAGAACCACAGCATGTCAATGGCCGACCGCGACGGTCACATCTGGTACGACGGCAGGCTGGTGCCCTGGCGCGATGCGACCACTCACGTGCTTACTCACTCACTGCATTACGGACTGGCTGTGTTCGAGGGCGTACGCGCCTACAAGACGGATATCGGCACGGCAATCTTCCGGCTTGAGGAGCACACCCGGCGCCTGTTCAACTCGGCGCACATCTACCTGATGAAAATCCCCTATACGCCGGAACAGCTGATGGCCGCGCAAAAGGAGGTGGTGCGCGCCAACAAGCTGGAATCCTGCTACATCCGCCCGATCGCCTTTTACGGCTCTGAAAAAATGGGGGTATCACCCAAAGGTGCCAGCGTCCATGTGGCCATCGCCGCCTGGCCCTGGGGGGCCTATCTCGGACCCGAGGCCCTGGAAAAGGGCATCCGCGTCAAGACCTCCTCCTACGCCCGCCATCACGTCAATGTATCGATGTGCCGGGCCAAGTATTCCGGCACCTACGCCAATTCGATCCTCGCCAACCTGGAGGCGACCGAGCACGGCTACGACGAAGGCCTGCTGCTTGACGTCGACGGCTTCGTTGCAGAGGGTTCGGGTGAGAACCTGTTCATCGTCAAGAACGGCAAGCTCTACGAGCCCGAGCTGACCAGCGCCCTGATCGGCATCACCCGCGACTCGATCATCACCCTCGCCCGCGAGATGGGCTATGAAGTGTCGGCCAAGCGCATTACCCGCGACGATCTTTACATCGCCGACGAGGCCTTTTTCACCGGCACCGCCGCCGAAGTCACGCCGATCCGCGAAGTTGACGGCCGCAGCATCGGCTCTGGCCAGCGCGGACCGGTCACGGCCGCCCTGCAACAGCGCTTTTTCGACGTCATCAACGCCAAAACCACCGATCACCGCGACTGGCTGTCGCCGGTGGCGGCCTGAACCGCGGAGTCCGACATGAACGAGCCTGGCATCAACACCGCGCGCCAGATCGAAGTCACGGCTTCCGACCTGCCGCTGCACTGTCCGATGCCTTCGATGCTGCTGTGGAACGCCCATCCGCGGGTATTCCTGCCGATCGAAAACACCGGCGAGGCGCTGTGCCCCTACTGCGGCACGCGCTACACCCTCAAGGGCGGCGCAGGCGCCGCCCACCACTGACCGGCCTGCCGTTGGACGCGGCGGTCCCGGCATGAACATCCTGATCGTTGGCCCGTCCTGGGTCGGCGATACCGTGATCTCGCAGGTCCTGTTGCGCCTGCTGCGCGAGCGTCATCACGAAGCCGCGATCGACTACCTGGCACCGCCGTGGACGCTGCCGCTGCTTGCGCGCATGCCCGAGGTGCGCCGCGGCCTGCTCAACCCCTTCGGCCACGGCGCACTGCGTTTGGGTGATCGCCGCAGGCTTGGTCTGTCTCTGCGGGAAGGCCATTACGACCAGGCTATCGTGCTGCCCAATTCCTGGAAATCGGCACTGCCGCCCTGGTTCGCCGGCATCCCGCGCCGCACCGGTTTTCGCGGAGAGGCGCGCTGGGGGCTGCTCAACGACATCCGCCATCTCGACCGGGCAGCACTGCCGCAGATGGCGCAACGCTTTGCCGTACTGGCATTGCCCGCCGGCGAGCCGCTGCCGGCGCAACTGCCGCTGCCGGGACTGCATTCTGATCCGGCGCAGCAGCAGGCGCTGCTGGAACGCCTTGGTCTCGACACGCGGCGGCCGGCAGTGGCGTTTTGCCCTGGCGCGGAATACGGCCCGGCCAAACGCTGGCCGGAAACCCATTACGCGACCCTGGCCCGCGAATTCGCGGGCCGCGGCTGGGCCGTGTGGTTGCTGGGTTCCGGCAAAGACCATGAAGTGGCCGCCACCATCGCCGCACAGGCGCCCGGCGCCTGCACCAACCTGTGCGGGCACACCGACATCGCACAAGCTGCGGACCTGCTGGCCGCGGCAAGGCTCACGGTCAGCAACGATTCGGGCCTGATGCATGTCGCGGCCGCAGTCGGGCGCCCCCTGGTTGCCCTCTATGGCTCCAGTTCGCCCGGCTTCACGCCGCCGCTGTCACCGAAGGCGCGGGTGATCTCGCTGGCGCTGGCCTGCAGCCCCTGCTTCCAGCGCCATTGCCCGCTCGGCCACCTTGATTGCCTGAACAGGCTCTCGCCGCAGCAGGTCATTGCCGGCATCGACTTTGCTACAATCGCCGGCGGTTGATCCCGAGCGCGAGGCCCCTTGAAAAAAACGTTGTACGCGACGCCGCAGGATGCCGAGGCGGCCTTCTACGAGGCCTTCGTCAAGCGCGACCTTGAAGCGATGATGGAGGTCTGGGCCGAGGATGACGAGGTGTACTGCGTTCATCCCGGAGCCGCGCGCATTTCCGGCCATGAACGGGTGCGCGAGTCGTGGCGCCAGATTTTCGCCAGCGGCCAGGACCTGCGCTTCACGCTGCGCGACGCGCAGCGCATCCACAGCATGATGCTTGCCGTGCATAGCGTCTACGAGCACATCAGTGTTGCCGGGCAGCCGCGCGCGCGGCAGGCGATGATCGCCACCAACATCTATCAGCGCACTGAACGCGGCTGGCGCATGGTTGCCCACCATGCCGCGGCGGCGCCGGCGAACCTCAGAACCGAGGCTGGCGACCCTACGCCACCGAAAACCCTGCATTGACCGGGGCGCGGGGTGTGCCCCGCATTGGCACGGCGCCGGGCACGGTCCGCACAGACCAGGCCGGATTTCAACCGCATGATGGATTCTTTCAACCCTCTGCGTCACCCCTGAAATATAATTCGGCAGTCCGTTTAGTGGACGCCTGCGCTGCCGCATATCGCGCCGGCACAACCCCACCGACCGACCCCCTGTCCTCATTCCAGCTATCAGCCTCCGGAGCATCGCAACACCATGAGCAACCCGATGTTTGGCAATCCCGATGTCGTTGTCGTCGGCGCCGGCAACGCCGCCGCCTGCGCCGCGCTCGCCGCACGTGAGCACGGCGGCCGCGTGATCATGCTTGAAGCCGCGCCCTTCGAGGAATGCGGCGGCAACAGCCGCTACACCGCCGGCGCAATGCGCGTAATGTTCAACGGCGTGGAAGACCTCAAGCAGCTGGTGCCCGATCTGACCCAGGCCGAAATCGACAGCGCCGACTTCGGCACCTATACCGCCGAGCAGTTCTACGACGACATGGGTCGCATCACCCAGTTCCGCACCGATCCCGACCTCTGCGAAATCCTGATTTCGCGCAGCCTGGAAACACTGACCTGGATGCGCAAGAAGGGCGTCAAGTTCCAGGCAAGCTTCGGCCGCCAGGCGATGAAGGTCAACGGCAAGTTCAAGTTCTTCGGCGGCCTCGCCGCGGAAACATGGGGTGGCGGCCCCGGCCTGGTCGAGAACGAGCACAAGGCCTGCGAACGCGAAGGCATCACCATCTTCTACGAGACGCCCGCCACCGGCCTGATCCAGGACGACGAAGGCCGCGTCATCGGCGTCAAGGCCAGGCACAAGGGCAGGAACGTCGCAATCCGCTGCAAGGCGGTGGTGCTGGCCTGCGGCGGTTTCGAGTCCAA
>JAJTHX010000266.1 GCA_021300125.1 Betaproteobacteria bacterium
CGTGCGCCTGCCTGACGGCAATACCGCGACGCGTGAATACATCTGCCATCCCGGCGCCGCGCTGATCCTCGCCCGGCCTGACCCGCACACGGTGGTACTGGAGCGGCAGTTCCGCTATCCGCTGGGGCGCCATTTCATCGAACTGCCAGCGGGCAAGATCGATGCCGGCGAGGCGCCGCTGGACACCGCGCGGCGCGAACTGCGCGAGGAATGCGGTTTTACCGCGGCATCTTGGCGCCACCTCGCCACGCTGCATCCCTGCATCGCCTATGCCGACGAGCGCATCGAACTCTTCCTCGCCGACGGCCTGACCGCCGTGGACAGCGCGCTCGATGACGGCGAATTCCTGGAGATGATGACGCTGCCGCTGGAAGAGGCGCTGGCCTGGGTCAGGGCAGGGCGCATCACCGATCCGAAAACCGCGTTCGGCCTGTTCTGGGCGGAGAAACTCCTGCGCGACGGCTGGTGAGCCGCAGCGCCGGGGATCAGCCGCCGCTGGCGGCCACGCGCCGTGTTTCGTCCGCCTGCAGCGGTTCGGCGCCGCGGAAAAAGCGCCCCTGGGCATAGAGCGCCCCGGATTCGCGCAGCAGCCTGAGCGCCGGTTCTGTTTCGACACCCTTGGCGATGACCTGTCGCTTGAGGTCGCGGGCGAGCCCGGTGACCGCGCGGATGAAGGCACGGCTTTCCGGATTGTCGTCGAGCTCGCGCGTGAAGGCGCTGCCGATCTTCAGGTAATCGACCTCGAAGTGGCGCAGGTAGTAGAAGGAGCTGAAGCCCGCGCCGAAATCGTCGAGTGCGGCGCGCGCGCCGAGACTGCGCACCTGGCTGATGAAGGCGGCCGTGGCGTCGATGTTTTCCATCGCCGAGCGCTCGCTGATTTCGAACACCACTCGTCCCGGTAAAACGCCGGAGGCGCGCAGCAGTTCACCCAGCTCGCGCGTCCAGTCGGGATCGGCGATCGATGCCGCCGAGACATTCACCGCGCAGGGCTGGCGCCAGCTGCTGCCCTGGTCGTGCAGATGGGCCAGCACCCTGGCAACCACGCGCTGGTCGAGCGCGGGCGCGAAGCCCAGCGATTCGGCGGTGGCCATGAACTGCGCCGAGTCGGTCCAGCGGCCCTGTTCGTCTCGGATGCGCAGGAAAATCTCGTGGTGCTGCACCGCGCCGTCGCGGATGCGCACTGCGGGCTGCGTGGACAGCGCAATCTCGTCCTGCTGCAGCGCATCGGCAATCAGCCGCGACCAGTGGGTGCGGCGGTGGGTGGCGCGCAGGGCGTCGGAGGCGGGATTGAACATCGCGACCCGGTTGCGCCCCTCGTCCTTGGCCTGGTGGGTGGCGCTGTCCACCGCGGCAAGCAGGGCATTCCAGTCCGCGCCGTGGAAGGGGTACATCGCGATGCCGATGGAGGCGGTGGCGCTGGAGACCACGCGGTTGCGGTCCATCGCCAGGCGGTAGTTCTGCACCGCGGCGAGCACCGCTGCGGCGGCGCCTTGCGCGTCCTCGCGCAGCGCCTCCGGCAGGTTGAGCATGAAGCGGTCCTCGCCGATGCGGTAGAGCTCGCCATTGCGGCTGCGCGCGACGCTGCGCAGCACCCCCGAAAGCCCGATCACCAGCTGTTCGCCCGAGCCGTGGCCGAACACCGCATTGATGCGCTTGAAGTGGTCCATGTCCACCAGCAGCAGCGCACCGACCTGGCCCGACTGCAGCGAGGTCTCGAGCTGGCGCTGCAACGCGCTGCGGTTGGGCAGGTCGGTCAGCGTGTCGTGCATCGCGACATGCTCGGCCCGGCGGATCGCCAGGTGCTGCTGCGTCACGTCACGCGCGGTGCCGCGGATGCCCAGTACCACGCCGCCCTCGTCGCGGGTGACTCGGGCATTGATGCCGATCCAGCGGTCCTCGCTGCGCGCGGTGGTGAGGTGGGTGACAAAGTTCTGCATCTCGCCGTTGCGGCGCAACGCCGACAGGAAGCGCCGGTTCGGCACATGCGCGCCATTGGTCTCGAAACTGAAAAAGCAGCGTCCGATGAGGTCGGCCGGCGCCAGCCCGAAAATGTCGTAGGCGGCGGCATTGAGGTAGGTGAAGCGGCCCTCGGCATCGGTCTGCCAGATCAGATCGTGCGAGGTTTCCACCAGGTCGCGGTAGCGGCCCTCGCTCTCGATCAGCAGCTGGATGATCCGGCGCTTCTCCGCCAGCGTGCGCTTGACACTGGCCAGCTCGAGCGACTGGGCGTCACCCTGGGTGCCGGCATGGCTCGCCTGCACCAGGCGGTCGACCAGTTCCTTGGGGTAGCGGCGGTGGCCGCCTTCGGTGCGCATCGCCGTCAGCACCCCCTGCTCGTCCCAGCGCCGCAGCTTCTGCGACGAGATGCCGAGCAGCTGGGCGGTCTGCTCGATGGTGTAGGACAGCTCGAAGTCTGGCATGCGGACAGGTCTCCCGAAACGCCCGCGGCCGCGCTTTCGCACGGGCCGGGCGTCAACCTGGAATCCAGTTTATCAGAGCGTATGCGGCTGCAGTGCCGAAGCATGATCAATGCACCACCGCCGGTTCCTGCAGGCCGTTCTGGCGTGACACCAGGCGCTGCATCAGTTTCAGGTCGCGCGGCCTCAGGCGCAGCGCGGCATCCACCCACAGCTCCACCACGTCCTCCAGCTCCTGGTAGCTGATCTGGTGCACGCGGCGGCGCACCGCGGCGAGCGCGGCCATGCCGTTGCGCGAGCGCGAGCGCTGGCGGATCAGCTGGTTGACCGCGGTTTCGCCCTCGCCGTCCTCGGCCACCACGTCGATCACCCCCAGCGCCTGCATTTCCTCGGCGGTGTAGATCTTGCCCGAGGTGATGATCTCCTCGGCTCGGCGCTGGCCGACCTTGCGGTCGAGGAAGGAGTACGCGCCCATGCCCGGAAACAGGTTGAACAGGATTTCCGGGAAGCCGAAGCGGGAGCGGCGCTCGGCGATGATCAGGTCGCTCGACAGCGCCGCCTCGAAACCGCCGCCGAGGCACTCGCCCTGCACCAGGGAAATCGTGGTCAGCGGCAGCTCATGGCCGAGGTAGTTGCGGTAGAGCACATCGATGCAGGCGCGGCCATAGGCCGACAGCGCCTCGCGGTCGCGGCGGTCGATCTTCTGGCGGAACAGGTCGAGATCGCCCCCCAGCTGGAACACGCCAGGCATGCCCGAGGCCAGGATCACGTATTCGATCGGCTCGCTGGTGTCGCCGCAATCGATTTCACCGCCGGTCTCGCCGAGAAAGCCGTAATAGGCGCGGATGTCGGCAAGCAGCCCCGGGTTGAAACAGGGGCGGGGGGCCGCGGTCCAGCGCGACCACAGGGCGCGGGTCTGGCGGTCAAAACTCGCCTGCAGCTGTGGAGAGAAGCGGAACTCGCTGGTGGTCCCGAAATCGGGTTTGACCACCGCATGATGGACGCTGAGGACGGCGGCCGGAATGTGCATTTCCATTGCGATACCCCTTTCATTTATCTAATTGAAAAACAGCGGTTTTTAGCGTGTCAGACACGCATGACCGGGATTAGAGAGGGGCTTTGCAGCCGCGGCAAATCTAACAAAATGATAAGTTTAAAATTTATTCAATTAAATCAACAGGTTGCAGAGTAGATTTCCGGGCCTGAATTTCACGGGGCGCAGATTTTTTTGCAATGAAGCCCTCGCGCGGCTGAAATGCCGGTCCGGATGCCCTGCCGGCGTTGCAGGGCCCCCCGGGTTTGACGGCAGGCAGCGGCTTGGTTAAAAAGCAAACGCCGGCCCCGGCTGCAGCGGGGTCACCCCGCCGAAGTCCTCAACGAAAGAGCCCCGGTGCTGAATGCCCTCCTGAAAAGCCTGGTCCGCCTGCTGTTGCGGCTGCGTCTGAGCGGTCACCTCAGCGAACTCGCGCGGGGCCGGCCGCTGGTGATGGCCAGCCATAATTCCGCGATCGATGCGCTGCTGGTCGCGATGTTCCTGCCGGGCCGTCCGCTGATCGTGCTGCCGCGGGCACTGGCCGGTTCGCGCATCGCGCGCTGGCTGCCGCGGTTTGCCGAATGCGCCGAGTTGGGGCCGGGCGGCAATGCCAGCGTGAAGGGTCTGCTGCGCGCGCTGCGTTCGGGGCGGCCGGTGGTGGTGTTCCCGCAGGACCGCGTCACCACAACCGGCGGGCCGATGAAGGTCTACGGGCTGGCGGCGCTGCTGGCGTCGCGCGGCGATGCCGACATCCTGCCGCTGCGCATCGAAGGCACGCAGTACACGCGCTGGGCGGCGCTGGGCTGCCAGTGGCCGAAGCGAATGCTGCCGCCAGTGCGGCTGGTGCTGCAGCCTTCGGTGCGGCTCACTGCACGCAGCGCCGCTGTCGCCGCGCGGCGCCGGCAGCAGGCTGGCGAACTGCTGCAGATACTGCAGCGTTCGATGGCCAACGCCGCGCCGCGGCGCACCCTGATCGAGGCACTGCTCGACGCCGCACAACTGCACGGCAGGCGCATGGAGGTCATTGAGGACCTGCGCGGCCAGGTCCGCAGCTACAACGACCTGATCAAGGGCGCGTTCGCGCTGGGCCGGCTGTGCGAGCCTTTCACACGCCCGGGCGAGCGTGTCGGCGTGATGCTGCCCAACCTTGGCGCCACGGTATGCCTGGTGTTCGGTCTTGCCGCCCGCGGGCGCGTTGCGGCGATGCTCAATTACTCCAGCGGTGCCGAGGCGCTGCGCGTAGCGGTGCAGGCGGCGACGCTGCGCACCGTGATCACCTCCCGCGCCTTCCTGCAGACCGCCAAGCTGGAGCACCTGCTCGAATCCCTCTCCGGCTGCGACATCGTGTATCTGGAGGACCTGCGCGAGCGCCTGCGTCTCGCCGACAAGCTATGGGTGCTGCGCGCGATGCTGCGTCCGCGCGCTGCACTCCCGCCGCAGGATCCGGGGGCGCCTGCGATCGTACTCTTCACCTCGGGCTCGGAGGCGCGTCCCAAGGGCGTGGTGATCTCGCACGACACGATGCTCGGCGTGATGGCCCAGCTGCAGTCGGTGATCGAGTTCGGCCCGGAGGACAAGTACCTCAACGCGCTGCCGATGTACCACACCTTCGGCCTCATCGCCTGCACGCTGATGCCGCTGGTCACCGGCACGCGGCTGTTTCTCTATACCAACCCGCTGCACTACAAGCTGATCCCGGAATACGCCTACACCCGCGACTGCACCTACATCTTCGGCACCAGCACCTTCCTCGGCAATTACGCGCGCCAGGCTGATCCCTACGATTTCTATCGGGTGCGTTTCGCCATCGCCGTCGGCGAGAAGCTCAACACCGAAGTCTCGAAGCTGTGGTTCGAGAAGTTCGGCCTGCGCGTCTATGAGGGCTATGGTGCCACCGAGTGCGGGCCGGCGATGGCGCTGAACACGCCGCTGGCGTTCCGTGCCGGCAGCGTCGGCCGTTTCCTGCCCGGCGTTGAATACCGCATCGTGCCCGTACCCGGCATCGAGCAGGGCGGGGTGCTGCACGTGTGCGGTCCCAACCTGATGACGGGCTACCTGTTCTCGGACGCGCCCGGCGTGCTGCAGCCGCCGCGCTCGGAACTCGGCGCCGGCTGGTACAACACCGGCGACGTGGTCAGCCTGGATGACGACGGATTTGTCACCATCCACGGGCGTGTCAAGCGCTTTGCCAAGATCGCCGGCGAGATGGTCTCGCTCGAGCGGGTCGAGCAGATTGCCTATCAGGCCTCGCCCGCATTCAAGCACGCGGCCCTGGTCGAGATGACACGCGGCGGCGAGAGCACCCTGCTGCTCACCACCGACCCCGCGCTGGACCGCATGGCGCTGATCCAGGCCGCGCGCCAGATCAAGGCCCATGAACTGGCGGTGGCCAAGCGCATCGTCAAGGTCGACCACCTGCCGCTGCTCGGTTCCGGCAAGGTGGATTACGTGACCCTCAAGCAGCAGTCGCTGCAGATATGAACGCAGGCGATCCGCTGCTGATCGCGCAGTTTTCCGATCTGCACATCACCGCGCCGGGCACCACCCTCGCCGGCGGTATC
>JAJTHX010000243.1 GCA_021300125.1 Betaproteobacteria bacterium
GCTAATCTTTCCGGTGCGCGGCAAGATCAACGCCATCGTCGGCAAGGACCGCCGCATGGGGAAGCCCGGCACCTTCGTCCATGCGCCGGCCTTTGCCCGGCATTCGATGAAGGCCACGGAAGACGGCAACCTGCAATACCTCTACATCAAGGACAAGACCTGGACCGTGGTCGGCCTTGCCGAGGACGAAGCGGTGCCGGACAAGGCGATGACGGTCGCCGAGGTCAACCAGAAGTACCAGGTCGGTGACAGGGACAAGCACCAGAAAACCCAGGGCAGGTCGCAGGCGATCATCGAAGGCCTGCCGGTATGTTTCCATCCGATCCTCGACAGCCTCGATGCGCCGGCGCGCTCGGGGCGCTGCGTGAACTGGATCGAGGGCGAGCGCCTGGCCTTCGGCCTGTTCGAGGTGCCGGCGGGTTACGACGAACCCGAGTCGGTGAGCGCACGCGAGATGTTCGTCTATGTCCTGAGCGGCCGCGTCGACGCGCAGTCGAACAACGAGAACAAGCGCATCGGCCCCGGCGACATCGTCTACGTGCCGCGCGGCTCGCGCTACCGCCTGCAGGTGCGCGAACATGCGCGTTATGCCACCGTGTGCTCGACCCCATGGCTGGAAAACCGCATCGACAACATGAGTGCCGAAGAGGCCGCTCAGGCACGCATCCACATGAAACCCAATTAACCTGCGGCGGGCAGGGTCCCGCCACGGAAGTGTATTTGTTGGCAGCAGGTTGCACGCCGTTTCCACGCATTCCACCATGAAAGCCGAGGAGAAGCGATGAATTACTTGTTTAAAAACAGATACTTGTGTTTTTTTGTCGGAGCCCTCGTGCTGGCACTGGCTGTACCTGCTGGCGCCCAGGGCTGGAGGCCGCAGCAGAACATCGCGCTGATCGTACCTTCGACGGCAGGCGGTTCGCTTGACCATGTTGGCCGGACGATCCAGCGGATATGGGATCAGCAAAAACTGCTGCCGACTTCGAGCACGGTGGTGAACATGGGCGGCGCAGGGCATGTACTCGCCTACAACTTCCTGCACGCGCGTGCCCCCAATCCGCATTTCATCAGCATCACGTCCTCGAACCTGCATGTCAGTCATATCAACGGCCGCCACCATCTGTCTTACCGTGACTTCACTCCGCTGGCGGTGATGCTGACCGAATACATCGCGATCGCGGTGCGTGCCGACTCCCCGCTGAAAACCGGCAGGGACCTGGTGGAGGCGCTGCGCGAGGATCCGCGTAAATACAGCCTCGCGATCAGCAGCGCCGTCGGCGGCACTCACCACATCTCCTTTGGCCTGCCGCTGCAGTCCGGCAAGGTGGACATCAACAGGACCCGGCTGGTGGCATTCACCTCGACCGGTGAAGGGGTGACCGCGCTGCTCGGAGGTCATGTCGACGTGCTCTCCGGCGGCACCGTGCAGATTGCACCGCATGTGGCGAGCGGCCGCATGCGGGTGCTGGCGGTGTCTTCACCGAAACGCATGACGGGCCTGCTGGCCAGTGCACCGACGTGGCCCGAGCTGGGTTACAAAGGCGCGCTGGAGAACTGGCGTGGTGTGATGGGGGGCAAGGGCATCACCCCCACGCAGATCGCCTACTGGGACGGCGTGTTCGGCAAAATCGCCGCCAGTGCCGAGTTCAAGGAGCAGGCCGACAAGAACCAGTGGGAGATTGCCTACAAGAATTCGGCGGAGACCGCCAAATTCTTTGCCTCGGAATATGCCGATCTTAAAAGCGTGATGGATTTTCTGGGGTTAAGCGGCAAGCCCTGACACCAACCAGCCAGCATGGAGCAGATCATCAAAGCGAAGAACGGCAAGGGGCAGTCTGTCGGCAGCATCGGCCTCGGCATCATGGGTGGCGCCTTCGCACGTCACCTGCTGTCCGAGGGATTCGATGTGCTGGGTTATGACATTGATCCTGCGCGGCGCGCAGCCCTGAAAACACTCGGTGGCCGCCCGGCGGCCAGTGCCGCGGCAGTAACCCTCGCCTGTCGCGTGCTGGTGACCTCATTGCCCAGCCTGAAGGCGGTGGACGCCGCCTTTTTCGGCGCCGGCGGCATCGTGGCTACGGCGAAACGCGGCACGGTGGTCATCGAAACCAGCACGCTGCCGCTGGCGAAAAAGGAGGAAATCCGCGACCGCTGCGCGGCCAAGGGCATCGCCGTGCTGGACTGCCCGGTCAGCGGCACCGGCGCCCAGGCCGCCAACCGCGACATCGCCATCTATGCCAGCGGCGAACGCAAGGCCTATGACCGGGTGGAGGCGGTGCTGAAGGGCTTTTCACGCAGCGTCTATTTCTGCGGCGACTACGGCAACGGCTCCCGCCTCAAATACATCGCCAACCTGCTGGTGACCATCCACAACCTGTCCACGGCCGAGGCCATGGTCCTGGGTCTGAAATCTGGACTCGACCTCGATCTCGTCTACCGGGTGATCAAGGACGGCGCCGGCAATTCGCGCATGTTCGAGGTGCGCGGGCCGCTGATGATCCGGGGCGATTACCGCCAGGCCACGATGAAAGTGGATGTCTACAAGAAAGATATTGATATCATTGAGGCCTTCGCGGCGGACCTGCACTGTCCGGTTCCGCTGTTTGAAGCCGCCAAACCGTTTTACGCCGCAGCCTATGCGCAGGGCCGCGCGCTGGAGGACACGGCGGCCGTTTGTGCAGTTCTGGAACAGATGGCCGGCGTCAAACGGAAAAAAAGGCGCAAACTGAAATAAAGTAGCCGCAATCCACCACCCACCAGGAAAGAGAACACGCTGATGAAACCGACGCTGTCTCCGCAGGGCCAGGCCGCCCAGACCATCTCCCGCAACATGAAGCTGATTTCCCACAACGAGCTCGCCGGCTTCGGCGGCATCGGCGAGGGGATCAACATGCAGGTGACCAAGGACGGCCGCCGCATCCTGTGGCTGGCACACGAGTCGGCCCCGAAAAACTTCACCGCGGTCGATGTCACCGACGTGAAAAACCCGAAGGTGATCTGCCAGACCGACCTGCCGCACGAGCGCGTGCGTTCGAACTCGCTGGATGTCGTCGGCGACATCATGGTGGTGGCCTACCAGACCAAGAAAGTCGGCGACAAGCCCGCCGGCATGGACATCTTCGACATCAGCACCCCCGAGAAACCGAAGCTGATTTCGCACTTCGATGCCTCGGGTCCGAATTCGCGCGGCGCGCACTGCGTGTGGTTCGTCGACGGCGAATACGTGCACCTGACCTCGGGTTCGGGTGATTTCGAGCCGACCCACGAGAACGACTTCCAGTTCTACCGCATCATCGACGTGCGCAATCCGTCGAAACCGGTGGAAGTGGGCCGCTGGCATTACCCCGGCACCCACAAGGGCGACAAGGAAGCGCCGCCCCCGCGCCACCCGAAATTTGACGGCGGCTACCGCCCGCACAATGCCAACGTGTTCCCGGAGCGTCCGGACCGCGCCTACGTCGCCTATCTCGACGGCGGCGCCGTGATCCTCGACATCTCGGACAAGTCGAACCCGAAGATGATCACCAACTGGCGCTACTCGCCGCCGTACAACGGCTTCTGCCACACCGTGATGCCGCTGCTCGGCCGCGACCTGCTGCTGGTCACCGATGAGTGCACCAAGGACGACGGCCTTGACTGGCCCAAGCTCGGCTGGGTGGTGAATGCCAGCGTCGAGACCAACCTGGTGCCGATGTCCACGCTGCCGATGCCGCCCGCCGAGAACTTCATCAAGCGCGGCGGCCGCTTCGGCGCGCACAACATCCACGAGAACCTGCCGGGGCCGGCTTCGTTCCGTTCCAACAGCATCGTGGTCGGCACCTTCTTCAACGGCGGCGTGCGCGCGTTCGACACCTCGAATCCGTACCAGCCGCAGGAGATCGCCTACTACGTGCCGGGCGCGCCCAAGCTCTCACCCAAGGGCTCGATCCAGATCAACGACGTGTGGGTGGACGAGAAGGGCCTCGTCTACACGGTGGACCGCTTTGCGGGCGGCCTCTACATCATCGAGATGACTCCCTGATCCCGTTGCCGTGATACGCCGCGGGCATCCCCCACGGCGTGACGCGGCAGCGCAGGGCTTAATGGCTCAAGCTTCGGGAAACACCATGCTGGACGCACTTTCGAGAAAGTTTCCGGTCAGCGTCGTCACTGGCTTCCTCGGCAGCGGCAA
>JAJTHX010000371.1 GCA_021300125.1 Betaproteobacteria bacterium
AGGCGGATGAGGTCGCGCGCAAGGTCGGCAATGCGTACCGGGTCGCCCATGTCGAGCACGAAGATCTCGCCACCCCCGCCCATCAGGCCGGCCTGCATCACCAGTTGCACAGCCTCGGGGATGGACATGAAGTATCGGGTGATCTCGGGATGGGTTACCGTGACCGGACCACCGGCGGCAATCTGCTTGCGAAACAGGGGGATCACGCTGCCGGTGGAGCCCAGCACGTTGCCGAAGCGCACGGTGATGAAGCGGGTGCCCCGCTCGGGCTGCAAAGCCTGGCACAGCAGCTCGGCAAGGCGCTTGGTTGCCCCCATCACATTGGTCGGGTTGACCGCCTTGTCTGTCGAAACCAGCACGAATTTTTCCACGCCTGAGGCAATTGCAGCTTCGGCGACGGTTCGCGTGCCGAGGACATTGTTGAGTACCGCCTGCCAGGCGTTGTCTTCCTCCATCAGCGGCACATGTTTGTAGGCGGCAGCGTGGAAAATTACCGAAGGTTGCTCGGTTTGGAGCAGTGTGCGCACACGAGCGGAGTCCTTGACATCGCCGATGACGCTTTTGATCGGCAGGTCGGGGAAGGCCAGGCTGAATTCCTGCTCGATGCTGTAGAGCGCGAACTCACTCATTTCGAACAGCACGATGCGGTGTGGACGATAACGAGCGATCTGGCGGCAGAGCTCGGCACCGATTGAGCCCCCGGCGCCGGTAACCATCACCACGCGATCACTGAGCCAACTGCGAAGACCCGAGGTGTCGAGTTGGACCGGGTCGCGGCCGAGCAGATCGTCGAGCTCGACCTTGCGTATCTGGGATACCGTGACGCGGCCGCTGGCGAGATCGTCGAAAGACGGCACGGTCAGTGCCTGTAGTCCTGAGGCCCGTGCCGCTTCGAGTGCGCGCCGCCGGGCGTGGTGGTCGGCTTCGGGCATGGCAATGATGGCGCGCTGAGCCTGCAGCACCGGTTGCAGCGCCGGCAGCTCGGCGATGGCGCCGTGCACGGTGATGCCGTGCAGCTGGCGGCCGCGATGGCTGGGGTTGTCGTCAAAGACGCCGATCACCCGCCATTGCGTGCTGCGCGCCAGATCCTTGATCAGGTTCGCTGCCGTTTCGGCGGAACCCAGTACCACCACAGGTTCTCGTTCGTTCGTCACAGGCAAGGCGAGGCGGCGTTCCTTCCAGGCCCGGTAAGCGAGACGGCTGCCGCCCATCAGCATGACCAGAAGCAGCGGGCTCATCACCAGCACGGAACGCGGCACCGGCAGCTGCAGCATGAACAGCATGGCCGGTACCGCGAGCGAGCCGGCACCGACAGCCAGCACGATGCGCTGCACGTCAGGCAGGCTGGCATAGCGCCAGATGCCGCGATAAAGTCCGGCCCCGTAAAACACCGCGCCGTAGAGCGGCACTACCCAGGGCAGCGACAGCAAGGCCTGCTCGTCATAAGGCTCGGGCAGCTCGAGGTTGAAGCGCAGCCAGAATGCGATCAGCCAGGCAGCAACGACAGCGAGCAGGTCATGTACTACTGCGAGCAGTGTACGAACATTAGATTTCAGCGGGAGCATGGCTTTTCTTCCAGCGAATCTCGACCAGCAAGATCAGCGTGGCATAAAGGGTCGCAAGGAGCAGCAGGAACAGCAACTGGACAGTCCCCGTGGAATTCATGGCAGCCAATGCCGCAAAGCCCGAAATGATCATGAGTGCGTATTCGGCCAGCGCTGTATTGCGGTGGCCCAGACCCATGCGTACCAGTTTTTGATAATAGTGATCGCGGTGGGCTTGTGAAACAGGGGCGCCGGTGAGGAATCTTTTTGCCAGCGTGAGACTCGAATCGACGATGAATGGCGAGAACACAAGAACCGGAAACCACCATGGCCAAAGCCCCTCGATCCAGCCCGAGAGTCCGAAAGCTGCGGCGAAAAATCCCAGCGTGACCGAGCCCACATCGCCCATGAAAATGCGCGCAGGATGAAAATTGAACAGCAGAAACGCGAATCCCGCCGCGGAAATGCTGACATTCAGCAGCGCGAATGGCAAATCACCGGCCATCCATGCTGCAAAGGCAAGGAAAGCGAAGCCCAAGACGGCCATCCCGCCGGCAAGGCCGTCCGAACCGTCCATGAAATTGTACAGGTTGGCCATCCAGCCCATCGCCAATATCGAGATGGCAGTGATTCCTGGGCCATGGCTTTTCAAGAGAACGGCGAAGCAAAAAATCGCGGCGGCACAAAGATGGACCGCAAGGCGAAGCCGCGCGGGCAAGGGCCTGAAATCATCGGCAAGGGATACCGCAATCACCATGATTGCAGAGATCCAAAAGGCCGCGTGAAGCGGGTATGCAATCAGCGCAGCTGCGCTGATGGACCCTGCGATAATGCCAAGCCCGCCGCCGCGCGGGACAGGTTTTTTATGCAGGGAGCGCTCGTTGGGAATGTCGATGGGTAATTGCGGTGTGGGGCGCATGACAATGCCCCAGACCAGGATCAGCGAAACCGCAAAAGACAGTAGCGGAATGAATTCGATGCTGTTCATCTACGGTGACTGGATTCCGGGTCTGCCCGATTGCCCCCGCCGGGCCGCTTGATCAGAAGAAATTCGTGATTCTGCTGCGAATCACGTTGACGACCACGGTCGACGGCTCGAAATCCTCTTCCAGGTCGTATTTGCCCGACCACTTGTTTCTGGTGGCCGTCTCTACCGCGGCTGCGATGTTATGAGCGTCCATGCCGGCGACGATGTGTGCCCCGCCTTCCACCGTTTCCGGCCTTTCGGTGGTCATACGCAGGCTGACACAGGGGATCTTGTAAAAATAGGCCTCTTCCGGCGCGGTTCCGGAGTCGGACAGAATGCAGAAACTCCCCTGCATCAGGCGGTTGAAGTCGTAGAAGCCGAGCGGCGCCATGACCCTGACGCCCTTGGGCAGTCGGGTGTTGCCGATCTTGCTGCGGGTCCGGGGGTGCATCGGATAAATGACTTCTTTCTTGAATTTCCGGTAAAGCTCGCCCAGCGCCTGGATGATTGCGTCCCTGTGCACGGGGTTGTCCACGTTTTCACTGCGGTGCGCGGTGACGATGAAGTAGTCCTTCGGCGCAAGGCCGAGTTTCTTCAGGATGTTGCTTTTCCTGATCTGCGGCATGAAGGCGCGCATCACTTCAAACGTGGGGTTGCCTGTGATGAAAATTTTCGACGGGTGGATGTTTTCCCGCATCAGGTTTTCGCGGTGGTATTGGTTGAACGGAAGCAGGTAATCGCTCATGTGGTCGATCAGGATGCGGTTACGCTGCTCGGGCATGCGTTTGTCCCAGGCGCGCAGGCCGGCTTCCATGTGAAAGACCTTGATGCCGCGGTAGGAGGCTGGCATCACCGAAAGACCGCTGTAAGTGTCGCCAAGGATCAGCAGGGCGTCGGGCTTGATCTTGGCCATCAGCGCGTCGGATTTGGCAACCACATCCGCCACTTCCTTGCCGTAGCTGCTGGTGTCGATACCGAGTTCGTAATCGGGCTTGCGCAGCTTCAGGTCGCGGAAGAAAAAGTCCTTGAGTTCAGGTGTGAAGTTCTGTCCTGTGTGCACCATGATGTGCTCGAAATTGAGTTCGTCGAGCTTGTTCAGGGTGGACCACATCTTGATCATTTCAGGACGGGTTCCGAAAATTGACAGCACTTTCATGATGTACTCTCTGCAGTCGTGAATTGTGGGGTCGAGGATTGTTCGGCGTTGAAGCGGATCATCTGTCGCGCTCCGGCCTGGGGTGCGAAACCTGGCGTACTTCCGGCAGTGGCGTCAGCAGCCTGCCACCCTGTTCCAGATAGCCCCTGCATTTCCCGGCGATTTCGTTGAGATAAGCCCAGGCAAATACCAGCAGGTAGTCCGGCGGTTTGCTGGCCAGGTGATCGCGGGAGACCACTTCGATGTGGGAACCCGGCGTGTAGTACCCCCATTTGGCCGATGAATCGTCGATCATGTAATCAATATGGTTACCGGTGATGCCGCAGTACTGGATGATGGTATTTGCCCTCCCGGAGGCGCCGTAGCCTGCAACGCGTAAGCCCTTTTCTCGGGCCTCTTCCAGCAGCGCCATCAACCGGTCCTTGCGCCGGGCGATCTCGCCGGCGAACTGCTCAAAGCAGTCGACCCGGTTATATCCCTGCTCGAGCTCTTCCTTGCGCAGACGGTGAACCTGGGCAGACACCTTACGGGCATGCTTGCCGTCTTTTCTGCACACATAGAAGCGCATGGAGCCGCCGTGAATGCTGACCGGCTTGACATCGAACACCACCAGTCCATGCCGTGACATGTGGTTCTCCAGCGACAGCAGGGAGTAGTAATACAGGTGTTCGTGGTAGATCATGTCGTACTGCAGGCCCTTGACCACGCTGCCGAGGTAATGAACCTCGAAGACAAACACCCCGTCCTTGTCGAGCAGACCGGCAATGCCCCGGGTCACATCGTTGATTTCAGGAATGTGGGCGTAGACATTGTTGGCGACGATCAGTTGTGCAGGCCCATGCTCGGCGCGGATCTGTTCGGCGACGGCGCTGCTGAAGAAGGTGTTTACGATGGTGATGCGCGGGTCATTGATGGTGCGGACGATGTTGGTTGCCGGGTCGACGCCGATGACTTTGTGCACACCGTGGTCGGCAATCGGCTTGAGCAGGATGCCGTCGTTGCAGCCAATTTCTACGGCAGTTGAGTTTGCCGGATCAAGAAAGCGTGGAACCACTTCATCGGCATAGTCGATGAAGTGGTCGCGCAAAGACTGGATGGCTGAGGAGAAATAGAAATAATCGGCGAACAGGACATCGGGGTTGATGATGTCAAGCACCTGGAGTGCGTAACACTCCCGGCAGAAATGAACGCGAAGCGGAAACCGCTGTTCTGAAGGGAAATTTTCGGGTTTCAAAAAACCACCGGCCAGCGCGACATTGCCGAAATCGATGATGTTTTCGAGGTCCCTGCTGCCGCAGAACGCGCAGGTCGTTCTTGCCTTGTAGTTATTCATGTCCGGGGCCACGGATGTCAGGCAGATTGCCGTTCTGCAGTTGCCACAGCACCGCAGCGGCGATGCCGGCATCAACGCTAACTGGCGGATTCCATTGCAGTTCCTGACGGAATTTGCCGCAATCGACGCGGAGTGATTCTAACATGCGACGTGCTTCGGCTCCCTTGCCGGCGAGGGTGGCTGCAGCGAGCAGCAGGGAAGGCGGGCAGGGGAAAACCAGCGGATGCCGTTCCATCGCCGCGCCGATCCCGCGTACCAGGCCCGGTGTCGACAGGTCTTGATCGTCGCTGATCAGAAAGGTGCCGCTCACCGGCTGCTCGCGATTCAGCACGGTTTCGATGGCGCTTACCAAGTTATCCACGCCGAGCATGCTGCGCGCATTGCCGATGCTGGCGAGAGGCAACGGGATACGGCGCTGAACCAAAGAGATCAGCCGCCGGAAATTACCTTTCACCCCCGGGCCGTAGATCAGGGGTGGACGGAGTACCGTGGCTGGAAGCCCGGTTTCGAAGGAAACGCGGGCAAGCGCCTGTTCTGCTTCCAGTTTGGACCGGCCATACGCATCGGCCGGGGCGGGCGCGTCGGCCTCAGTGAAGGGCTTGTCCAGGGTTCTTTCGCCGTTGACTTTGATGGTGCTCAGGTAGACGAAACGTCTTACCCCGGCACGCGCCGCAGCAAGCGCGAGGGTTGCGGTGCCGCCGGCATTGACGCGCCGGTGTTCGCTCAGACCTTCCATCGCCGATTCGTGCATGACGTGCACCCGAGCGGCGAGGTGAACTACAGCCTCGACCCCTAAAAGAGCGGCGGACCAGTCGGTCTCCGGGCCGACATCCGGAACCAAATGCATGTCAATGCCGTCAGCAAGCAGGATTCCCGAAGGATTACGCACAGCAGCGCGAACCCTCCAGCCTTGTTTGACCAAGTGGGGGCAGAGCCGGCGTCCGACGAAGCCGCTGGCTCCGGTAACCAGAACGCGCTTCAACCGGGAGGCATCCCCGGGTCAGCGCAGCAGTTCGAGGCCGTTACCGGATTCGACATCGTCGACCATCAGGCGGTGGCGCTTGAGCAGCGCGACGGTCCCCGCCAGATCAAGCACCGTGTCGCCCGAACTGAATTCCTTGTGCAGGGCAGGCTTGGGTTTGGTGCCGCGCGGCGCGAGCTCCGGCAGCATGGGCAGTATCGCGTAGTAGTCGCCCCGCTTCACACAGTGGTGTGCTTCTTCGTCAGAAACCATGATTTCATGCATTTTTTCGCCCGGGCGTATTCCGGTGATCTTGGTCTTGACCGGGCGATTTCCAATCAGTGCTTTGGCAATGTTCTCCACGGTCGCTGCCGGCGCGTTCGGGACGTAGGTCTCGCCGCGCTTTGCCTCTTCCAGCGCGGTAAACACGGTGTCGACGGCCTGGTCCAGCGTCAGCAGGAAGCGGGTCATTTCGGGAACCGTCAGCGTGACCGGCCCTCCAGCCCGGATCTGGTCATGGAACAGCGGAATCACCGAGCCCCGGGAAGCCAGCACGTTGCCGTAGCGCACGCAGATGAAGCGCGTTTTAGGATTCAGCACGTTGGCCGAAATGAAAATCCGCTCCTGCAGCGACTTGGTCATGCCCATCACATTGACGGGCTTGCAGGCCTTGTCGGTGCTGATGCCGATGACGGTATTCACCGGGTAGTCATTTTCCTCGATGGCACGCACGATGTTCATTGCGCCGAGGCAGTTGGTAGCGATGGCCTGGGCCGGGAAGTACTCGCAGGTGGGCACCTGTTTCAGTGCAGCGGCATTGACCACGATGTCGGCGTTTTTCACGGCCGAGCAGACTTCGGCGTAATCCCGCACGTCGCCGATACGGAACTCGAGCACATCCATGAAATTGCGGAAGATGACCTCGTCCGTGGTCACCGTGCGGTGCAGGTAGGAGATGCGCATTTCGTGCTGCTTGGCCTCATCGCGCGAGAACACGATCACCTTTTTCGGTTTGCCGAGTTCGCCCGAGAGCACGCGGCGGACGAAGGTCTTGCCCATGGATCCGGTGCCGCCGGTGACGAGTATGGTCTTGCCTTTGAACATCATGATGCCTTTCTGAAACGGTGATCCGCAGCCAGTTCATCAACCATTTGTGCCCAGGTCGGCGGTTCGTAACCGAAGTCCCTGCGGAAACGGGCGGAATTCAGGCTGCGGTTGCAGTGAAAATCATCATCCGGCACCAGCTCGATTGGCAGTGCGAATTTGTCGCGGATCAGCATCAGCAGTTCGAATTTGCTGATGGGTTGGCTGGACACGTGGTAAATCCCCGAAGACTGCTGGAAGTTTGAAATCAGCCGCTCCATGACCCGCCCCATCTCAATGGTCGTCAGCCCCGAAAAAATCGCGTTGCGATAGCCCCGGGCTTTGCCTTTCTGGGCAAGAAACCATTCGAGCAGGCTGGTGTGGCGCCACAGTTCCGGACCGATGATCGAGGTGCGCAGGGTGATGCACCCGCTGGCATTGACTTCGCCGAGCAGTTTGCTGTGCCCGTAGACGTCGATGGGATCGGGCTGGTCGCTTTCGGCGTAGCCGCCTGTGCGGCCAGAGAAGACGCAGTCGGTGCTGATGTGGATGAGCCGGGAACCGATGGCCTTGCACAGTGCGGCAAGCCGGTGCGGAAGCAGGGCGTTGATTTCGAGGTTGGGAATCGGGTCCAGCCCGTCCTTGCGCTGCTTGACCACGCCGACGGCATTGATCACCACTTCGGGGTGGAAATCCGCGAGCACGCCGACCATGCGGTCGGTGACCCGCACATCAATCCCGGTATAGGAGTTGTCCTCGGTAAACTGTGCGAATTGTCTGTATGCGCTGCGTTCCTGCCGTAGGGTCACGCGCACCTGATATGCCCGGGATAGATCCTTGAGCAGCTGGTGCCCCAGCATGCCGTCGCCGCCGAGTATCAGTATGCGCATGTCAGTCGGAAGCCAGTTGTTCGATCCATTGGTTGAGCCGGTTCAGCAGCAGGGCACGCTCAAAATTATCCTCGTAATACTTCCTGCCGCGCAGGCCGCAGGCTGTTCTTTCCGGGGCAGTCATGCGGTGTATTGCAAGAACGGCATCGGCAAGCCCGGAAGCGTCTTCCGCGGGAGACACGGAACCCGCGTTGCACTCCCGCAAGATTGCCGCGCCTTCCCCGTCCAGCGCTGCGATGACCGGTTTCGCACACGCCAGATACGACTGAATTTTGCTGGGTATCGTCAGCGCGAAAACCGGATCGGAGCGCAAGGTTACCAGAAGCGCGTCAGCGTTCGCAAAATACGCAGGCATCTCCTCAGCCGGGCGCTGGCCGAGCAGATGGAAATTTCGACCGAGTCCGTGACGGGCGATTTCAGCCTCAAGCCACGCTTTCCTGTTGCCGTCACCGAGCACGACCCATTGCAGATCTTCAATGTGCCGCAGTTGACGGGCTGCGCCAATGATGGTCTCGAAGGACTGTGCGCTGCCGATATTGCCGGCAAAGAGCACCCTGAAGCCGCGGATTCGGTTCATCGGGTCCGGGATGTTTGCCTCCGGCGAGGGCGGACGATAAAACGATTCGGCCCAGTTCGGAAGGTAGGCGATGCGGGATGGCGGGACGCCGCGCGCTTCGAGCCGGGGGATATAAGCCCGGGACTGTGCCAGTACCCGATCACAGCGGCGATGGACAAAATCCGACAACCATGCGGCCATGCGGAAGGGCAGGCCGGACGGGCGGAATCCCATGGCTTCCAGCGTGTCCGGCCAGAGGTCCTGGACCCAGATCAGCGCCGGGGCCTTGCTGATCGCGGCCATCAACAGGCCAGGCAGTCCGATCGTGACCGGCGAGGGCTGGAAAATCAGCACGGCATCGAAATGCCCGCGGCAGCGCAATGGCCCCAGCAGGCTCGCCATGACGGCAAATGACAGGTAATTCAGCGCCAGGCGCAAACCCTTGCTGCGGCCTCGTGTCACCATCGGCACGCGCACCACGCGGATGCCCTCAAAATCCTCGCTGGCTGGCCGCAGCCAGCCGTAACCTGGGAAAAGGCTGCCCTGGGGATAGTTGGGCATGCCGGTCAGAACTTCCACCTCGTTTCCGAGGGCTTTCAAGCCGAGCGCAAGGTCGTTGACGCGAAACGACTCCGGCCAGAAATACTGGGAAACGATCAGCAGCCTCAAGACGGCGTCTCCCTCATGCGACGGCACGGTCCCGCTCGCTGGCGGAGGGCTTGAACAGCCAGGTCAGCAGGAGTCCCCAAAGGAAAAAAGTCAGAATGCCCGGATAAGGCTGGCGCATGCCCACCTTGAACGAATTATCGACCAGCAGGAGAAAAAGTACCACCGCGGTCAGGCCCAGCAGTGGCAGGGATGTTTTGACGACATGCCATTGCCGCCGCACCCCGAACAGGGTCAGGCCAATCAGCCCCAGCAATGGCAGCAGCGGCACGATGCCGAAGTTGTACGCGAAGTCGAGGTAGTAGTTGTGGGCGCTGGGATATTTTGTCCGGTCCGGAGGGGCGACATGGCCAAGTACCGCGCTTTTGGGACTGGCGAGAATTTCCCCCGCATAGAACTTCCAGTAGGCGATGCGCTGGGCCAGGTTTTTCGGGGCAAATGTGGCAGCGTCGGTTTGCAGATGTATCAGGTCATATTTAGGCCCCATCCGGCCTGTCGCGACCGAGAAATACCCGATCGAGCAGACCAGCACGGCCAATACCAGGGCAACCAGTGGTTTTCGAGGCCTGCTGCGCCGTCCTGCAATCACGGCAAAGGCAACGACACCGGCGATCAATCCGGCGTTGGCAAGTGCCGAAACCGAGGCGCCGGTGTAAATACCCAGCGCCGCGCCCATTCCCAGAAGAATTTTCCGGTACAGCGGATCCTCCCAAAGCGTGTAGAGGCCCAGCAGATAAGCCGCCACAAACATCACCGGCACATACTGCAGATGCTGATAGGCGCTGAACAAGCCAAGTGACGGTGAGAGTATCGGTGAGCTGCCCAGCCACGTGAAAAACAGCTGCACCGGTACCAGAAATGCCAGTAGCCACAGAAAGCAGGCGGCAACCACAGGCAGTCCGGCGCTGCATTTATTGACGCCATAAAGTTGCCCGAGCACCAGCGCAAACATCGGCAGCACGAACTGGATCAGCAGAATCAGCTTGGCCTGCTCGTGCCCTGGCTCCACATGGGCAAGCAGGACGCTGGTGAGCAGCATCAGTGCAAACATGGAAAAGATCAGGATCAATGCCAAGGTTGCCCGGGAGAATCGGCCGAGCAGCAGAATGCCGCCATAACAGGCCAGCACCGATACCGGGATCGGCAGAAGCATTAAATTCCCTTTGGAATCAAATAGATAATCAGGGTCCCGGAAGACCGTCCCGCTCAGCTGGAAAAACAGCGGAAGAAAAAGCAACAGTGCGATGCCTGCATCGATCCACCTCCCGCGGACCTTGTCGGGATTCGTCTGCGCCCTGACGCTTTTTTCGGCGCTGAAATAAAACAGCAGGGCGAGAACGGCACTCAACAGGTAGAGGCCTGCAAGCCCATTGAGGCCCAGAAGGTAAAAGGCATAAGGGACTGCCGCCACAATGAGGATGTTTGTCAGCACATCCGGCCCGAAGACATCGTTTTCAGTTTGCTGCTGCAGGATTTTCAGGCGAATGTGCCAGGCCACAACCATGATCGCACTGCCGACCAGGGAGAGCCCCGCGGCCTGCCAGAACAGCGGTGTCTTGCCGGTCAGGCTCAGCCATGGAGCGCTGCTGACGGCGGCCAGGTACAGCCCGAGGCCCGCGGCAGTTGCCGCCGCGATTGCAAGCTTGATCCAGAGTGGAAATCCCCGGGCTATGCCCTGCGTTTCACGCAATACCAGCGTGGGACCGATAACGTGCCCAAACACCGATCCCAGCAGACCGCCAATCGCAAACGCCGTATACAGGTCACCGGCAATCACCTTGCCGACCAGCAGGAGGATCAGCAGCCGGAACACGTAAACGGAAATGCCGATGATGGCCGTGGAGCCGAAGTGGGGCAGCAATTGCTGCCAGCCTCCCCCCGCCAGGGAACCGATGTCTGCCCGCTGCAGGAAGCGGAGGCTCAGCCAGACCGGCGACGTGGCCCAGAGGAACAATGCCGGCAGGGCATAAGGCATTCCGGCGGCCAGCCAGATGGTGACGGCCATGAACAGGATGGCCTGTATGGCCAGGAAACGGATTGCGCTTTTCTCGTCGCGAGTCCGCTCCATTTCGCTGACGTGCACTTCGGCAATCCATTCGGCGCAGCGGCGGACAACCAGCGCGACCGCGAGCACGGTCTCGACCCTTGCAATATGCAGGCTCAGCCAAAGCGACAACAGGCCCAGCGGGATCAGCAGCAACAGCCGGCATCCCAGAATGCCACCAGCTGAAATCGATGCTGCGGGGTTGAGGATGATGCTGCGGGCGTTGGCCGAGAAGGAATAAAGCAGTGCGACGGTCGCGCCATGTACGATTCCGAAATCTGCCGCCATGACCGACTCGCCGGCCAGCCCCAGCACGATCATCATGCAGGTCACGGCAAACGTGTTTGCCATGACTGCGGCGGGAAACGGCCAGCTCATCGGGCAACAGTCCCGCAGGCCCCAATTCCGGAGGGGTTTTGCTGCTGCTTGCGGGGCACCGTGTTCCCGTATTGTGCTGTGA
>JAJTHX010000176.1 GCA_021300125.1 Betaproteobacteria bacterium
CAGTACATGGCCGCCATCGGGCTGATCAAGGGCAATCTGACTGCTGCCGATTACGAGGACGACGTCGCTGCCGACCCGCGGGTTGATGCCCTGCGCGCCAAGATGGAATGCGTCGAGCACAAGCCCTGGAGCAAGGATTACCTCGACCCGCAGAAACGCTCCATCGCCAACGCGATCCAGGTCTTTTTCAAGGACGGCAGCAAGACCGCCAACGTCGCCGTCGAGTATCCGGTCGGCCATCGCCGCCGGCGCAAGGAAGGCATTCCGCTGCTGGAAGCGAAATTCCGCACCAACCTCGCCCGCCGCTTTCCGGAAAAGCAGCGCGCCGCGATCGAAGCCCTGTGCCGGGACCAGAAAAAACTCGAGGCCACCCCGGTACATGAATTCGTCGATCTGATGGTGATTTGATCCCCGCTGGATCCAGGATTCAATAAGTCATTGATTTAATTCATAAATTATCCCGGGGTGACCGGATGCATGGCACCCCGGGATACGCCGCAGCCTCGTTCCCTGCCCGCCAGCGGCCGGCGCATCGTTCGTGAGGCCGAAGATGCGGCCCACGCCGGGTCGCAAGCGCTGAGGCCCCACCCCATTCCGTATCGCGAACCTCGCCCCATGCACCGGGTGCGCGATTTATTCATTCATCTCGACGCCTTATAATCTAAGGCTGTACGGCGCCCGCGCGACCCGGTTTTCATCCCGCGGTTTCGCCGAATCCGGATTGGTTTCATTTTCCAGCACCCGTCAGCACCCTCTCACCTCAAGGAGCAGCCAGCGTGGCCAACAATGCCTTCAATTCGTTGCGTGAGTTCAAACTGAAGTCCGGCAAGACCGGCAAATACTATTCGCTGGCCGCGCTCGAAGAAGCCGGCCTCGGCAAGGTCTCGCGCCTGCCGGTGAGCCTGCGCGTGGTACTTGAGTCCGTACTGCGCAACTGCGACGGCAAAAGCATCTCGGAGGATCGTGTGCGTGAACTCGCCGGCTGGCAGCCGAATGCCCCGCGCACCCAGGAAATCCCCTTCGTGCTCGCCCGCATCATGCTGCAGGACATGGCCGGCTTCCCGGCGTTGAACGACTTCGCCGCGATGCGCGCCGAAGCCAAGCGCCAGAACTTCGACCCGACCAAGATCGAGCCGCTGGTGCCTGTGGACCTCGTGGTTGACCACTCGGTGGTCGTCGACGTGCACAACTCCAAGGACGCACTGCGCAAGAACATGGAAATCGAGTTCGAGCGCAACGGCGAGCGTTACACCTTTCTCAAATGGGCGAAGCAGGCCTTCTCCGGCATCTGCGTGGCGCCGCCCGGCAACGGTATCTGCCACCAGGTCAACCTCGAATACCTCTCGCGCGGCGTGTGGGAAAAGAACGGTGTCTACTACCCCGACTCCACCGTCGGCACCGACTCGCACACCACGATGGTCAACGGCATCGGCATCCTGGCCTGGGGCGTCGGCGGCATCGAAGCTGAAGCCGGCATGCTCGGCCAGCCCTATTACTTCCTGACCCCGGATGTAGTCGGTGTGCACATGACCGGCAAGCTCAAGCCTGGCGTCACCGCCACCGACCTCGTGCTCACCGTGACCGAACTGCTGCGCAAGACCAAGGTCGTCGGCAAGTTCGTCGAATACTTCGGCGAAGGCGCCGCCTCGCGGTCGGCTACCGACCGCGCCACCGTCGCCAACATGTCGCCCGACTACGGCGCGACCTGCGGCTTTTTCGCCATCGATGACACCGCGCTGGCCTACTACCGCATGACCGGCCGCGAAGAACACTGCGACGCCATTGAGTCCTACCTCAAGGCGCAGGGCATGTACGGCATTCCGAAGAAAGGCGAAATCGACTACTCGCAGGTCGTCGAACTCGACCTCTCTACCGTGCGCCCGAGCGTCTCCGGCCCGAAACAGCCGGAAGACCGCATCAATCTCGAGAACATCGGCAGCCGCTTCACCGAACTGTTTTCCAAGCCGGTCGCGGAGAGCGGCTACAACAAGCCCGCAGCCGACCTTGGCAAGCGTTTCCCGGTCACCAATGCGGCGATCGGCGACGTCGGCCACGGCGACATCGGCATCGCAGCGATCACTTCCTGCACCAACACCTCGAACCCCTGGGTGCTGCTCGCCGCAGGCCTGCTCGCCAAGAAGGCCGTTGAAAAAGGCATGAAGCCGCATCCGCGCGTGAAGACCTCGCTCGCCCCCGGCTCCAAGGTCGTCACCGCCTACCTCAAGGATTCGGGCCTGCTGCCCTACCTTGAGCAGCTGGGCTTCCATGTCGTCGCCTACGGCTGCACCACCTGCATGGGCCTCGCCGGCCCGCTGGACAAGGACCTCGAAGACAGCATCGTCAAGAATGACGTGATCGCCGCCGCGGTGCTCTCGGGCAACCGCAACTTCGAGGCCCGCGTGCACCAGAGCCTGAAGGCCAACTTCCTGATGAGCCCGCCGCTGGTCGTCGCCTTCGCGCTGGCCGGCAGCGTGATCAAGAATGTCGACACCGACCCGATCGGCAAGGACAAGGACGGCAAGCCGGTGTTCCTGAAGGACCTGTGGCCCTCGCCGGCCGAAGTCGATGCGGTGATGAAGTTCGCCACCAACGCCGACAACTTCAAGCGCGAATACGGCAACCTAGACGGCGCCAAGGACCTGTGGGACGCCATCCCCGAAGCCAAGGGCGCGCTGTTCCAGTGGGACAACAAGTCGACCTACCTGCTCGAGCCGCCGCTGTTCGAAGGTTTCAAGCGCGAACTGCCCAAGGTCAGCGACGTCAAGGGCGGCCGCGTGCTGGGCATCTTCGGCAACAAGCTCACCACCGACCACATCAGCCCGGTGGCACCGATCCGCAAGGGCACGCTCGCCGGCGACTGGCTGGTGGCTGCCGGCAGCACCGACCTGTCGAGCTTCGGCTCGCGCCGCACCAACCACGAGGTGATGGTGCGCGGCGCCTTCGCCAACCCGCGCATCAAGAACCTGATGCTCCCGGGCACCGAGGGCGGCGTGACCATCCACCAACCCAGCGGCGACAAGATGCAGATTTTCGACGCCTCCATGCGCTACCAGAAGGACAAGGTGCCGCTGTTCGTGTTCGGCGGCGAGGAATACGGCACCGGCTCCTCGCGCGACTGGGCGGCCAAGGGCACCCAGATGCTGGGCATCAAGGTTGTTGTCGCCCGCGGCTACGAACGCATCCACCGCTCCAACCTCGTCGGCATGGGCGTGCTGCCCTGCCAGTTTAAGGGCAATGACAGCGTGCAGTCGCTGGGTATCACCGGCGAGGAAACCTTCGACCTGATCGGCGTGGAAGGCGGCAACGTCAAGCCGATGCAGGACGTCACCCTGGTCATCCATCGCAAGGACGGCAATACCCAGAACGTCACCGTCACCCTGCGCGTCGACTCCCCGATCGAGGTGGAATACCTCAAGCATGGCGGCATCCTGCCCTTCGTGCTGCGCGAACTGATGGCCGCCTGATTCGAAAAGGAAAACGAACACCATGGCACAAGACACTTTCAAGGCCCTGCGCGAGTTCTCGCCCGTGCCCGGCAAGACCGGCCGGTATTACAGCCTTGCCGCGCTCGAAGAGGCCGGCCTCGGCAGGATTTCCCGCCTGCCGCGCTCGATCCGCGTCGTACTCGAAGCGCTGGTGCGCCACTGCGACGGCAAGAAAATCACCGCCGAGCAGGTCAAGGCGCTCGCCGCCTGGCAGGCCAAGGGGGCCCGCACCACCGAGATCCCCTTCATCGTCGTGCGCATCGTGTTGCAGGACCTGATCGGTTTCGGCGCCCTCAACGACCTCTCCGCCATGCGCGCCGCCGCGCAGCGCCTCGGCGTGCCGCCAGGCAAGATCGAGCCGCTGGTACCGGTGGACGTCGTCGTCGACCACTCGGTCGAGATCGACGTGCACAACGCGCCGGACGCGGTGCAGCGCAACCAGGAAATCGAGTTCAAGCGCAATGCCGAGCGCTACCGCTTCGTGAAATGGGCCCAGGGCGCGTTTGAAACCGTGCGCGTCGTGCCGCCGGGCAACGGCATCATCCACCAGATCAACATGGAATACCTGTCCCAGGGCGTCTGGAGCAAGGACGGCATCTGGTATCCGGATACCGTGTTCGGCACCGACTCCCACACCACCATGGTCAACGGCATCGGCATCGTCGGCTGGGGCGTGGGCGGCATCGAGGCCGAAGCCGCGATGCTCGGCCAGCCCAATGCCTTCCTCACGCCGGACGTGATCGGCTGCCACATGTCCGGCAAGCTGCGCGAAGGCGTCACCGCGACCGACCTCGCGCTGACCGTGACCGAACTGATGCGCAAGGCCAAGGTCGTGGGCAAGTTCGTCGAGTTCTTCGGCGAAGGTGCTGCCGCGCTGACCGCGGCTGACCGCTGCACGGTCGCCAACATGGCGCCCGAGTATGGCGCGACGATGGGTTACTTCCCCTTCGATGACAAGACCCTCGATTACTTCCGCACCACCGGCCGTGACCCCGCGCTGATATCCGCGATCGAGGCCTACTACAAGGCCCAGGGCCTGTTCGGCATTCCGCAAAAGGGCGAAATCGACTACACCGATGTAATCGAACTCGATCTGGGTTCCATCGTGCCCAGCCTGTCCGGTCCCAAGCGTCCGCAGGACCGCGTCAACCTGTCCGATCTCG
>JAJTHX010000372.1 GCA_021300125.1 Betaproteobacteria bacterium
CAGGGGTGCTGCATTGGCTCAGCCTTCAAGCCGGCGGGAGCCGGCTTGCTGACGCCGCCAGGGGCCACCCGGTGTTCAAAACCAGAGACTGCAGTGACCGAAGAGTGGTGCATGATGATCCCGGTGAAAAAGCGGTTGACCCTGCCCAGCAATAAAATATGCTTTTAAAACATTGATTTAAATCATTTAATCCAGATGATATAACCAGTAATGTATTTTTGTTCTCATATTAGCTACAATTGAAGCAATTATGAAAACAACTATACTTGACTTGGACTCTGACTACCACTCCAACGTCAACTCTGACGTCAACCCTGACCCCAAGCTAGTCAACTTTCTTCTGGGCAAGACCCGCGCCGCAGTGCTGCGCACCCTGTTGCTGGAGCCCGGCGCCGCCCTGCATGTGCGCGAACTGGCGCGGGTGACCGGCGCATCCCCGGGCTCGCTGCACCGCGACCTGCGCGCCCTCTCCGGTCTGGGCCTGCTGTTGCGCGAGGAAATCGGCCACCAGGTGCATTACCGCGCGAATACCGCCCATCCCTGCTTCGGCGCCCTGACGGAACTCTTGCGCAGCGCCGATGCGCCGCCATCGCGCGCGTATCAGCCGGCGGCAGCGCCCGTGCGGCACAGCCCGCAGGCCGCGTATGCGGTTGCGCCCGTCAAGCTGCACATTCCGCGTGGCCGCATCGCCGCGCTGTGCCGCGAGTACCAGATTCATAAGCTGAGCCTGTTCGGCGCGGCGGCACGCAACGCCCTCACGCCCGGCAGCGCGGTGGAGCTGCTGGTGGAGTTCGCGCCGCGCGAGGGCATGCCGCCGGATATGGGCGCGCTGCGGCAAGCGCTCAGCGCAGCATTCGGCGGGCGCCGGGTGGCGCTGGCCACCGCCACCGTCCTCGATGATCCGCTGCGCCGCGATGCAATCCTGGCGGAGCTGAAAACGCTGTATGCCGCCTGATTCGCGGGATGCCGCATCGCGCCCTGATCCGGTGAAACACTAGAATGGTCATGCCTGTAACCCCTGACGAATCTACGCCGCCATGAACACCCCTGAACTGCATGACCTGTCCATTGCCGAAGCCGCAAAGCTGATCCGCGCCGGCCAGCTCTCGCCGGTGGAGCTGACCGAGGCCCTGCTCGGGCGCATCCACCGCCTCGACAGCCGCGTGAATGCCTTCATCACGCTCACGGCAGATCGCGCGCTGGCCGATGCGCGCGAGGCCGAGGCCGAAATCCGGCGCGGGCGCTATCGCGGGCCGCTGCACGGCGTGCCCTTCGGGCTGAAGGACATTTACGAAACCGCGGGCCTGCGCACCACCGGCGGCTCGGCGGTGTGCGCCGATCATGTGCCGGCGCAGGATTCGACTGTCGCGCGCAAGCTGCGCGAGGCCGGGGCCATCCTGCTCGGCAAGCTGCAGACGCACGAGTTCGCGCACGGCGGCCCTTCCTTTGATCTGCCGTGGCCGCCCTCGCGCAATCCCTGGGACCTGTCGCGCTTTACCGGCGGTTCTTCCAGCGGTTCGGGCGCGGCGCTGGCGGCGGGCTTTCTGCCGGCGGCGCTGGGCTCGGATACCGGCGGCTCGATCCGCGGCCCGGCGTCGTTCTGCGGCATCACCGGCCTGATGCCCACCTACGGCCTGGTCAGCCGCGCGGGGGTGATGCCCAATTCATTCACCTTCGATCACTGCGGGCCGATGGCGCGCAGCGCCGAGGACTGCGCGCTCCTGCTGCAGGCCATCGCCGGCCATGACGCGGCCGATCCGGGCAGCATCCGCCACCCGGTGGTGGATTACGCCGGCGCGATCACGCAGCCGCTGCGCGGCCTGCGCATCGGCGTGCTGCGCCATTACTGGGAGGAGGACATTCCCGCGCTGCCCGAGCACGCGCGTGCGCTCGAAGATGCGGTGAAGGTGTTCGAGTCGCTGGGCGCCACCACGCGCAGCTGCCGCATCCGCCCGGTGCAGGATGGTTTTGACATCAAGGTGGTGATCGCGGAGAGCGAGATTTTTTCGATCCACCAGGACAATCTCATTCGCAGCCCGGAGAAGTTCGGCCGCGATTTCCTCGGGCGCGCACTGCCGGCCTGCGTGTTCCAGTCGGCGGATTACGTGCAGGCGCTGCGCGAGCACCGGCGCTACCTTGAAGACCTGCAGCCGGTGTTCGGCGAGTTTGATCTGCTGCTCGCCAGCGGCTTCGGCCCCGCGCCGCGCTTTGAGGATTACCGCAGCGAGAATTTCTGGTTGAAGAGCAATGTCTGCACGCCGGCCAACACCGGACGCACGCCGACGCTGGCGCTGCCCTGCGGTTTTTCGGCCGGCGGTCTGCCGCTGGGCATGCAGCTGATCGGCCGCGCCGCCGACGATGCACGCGTGCTGCAGGCGGGACACGCCTACCAGCAGGCCACCGACTGGCACCGCCGCCGCGCGCCGCTGCAGGAAGGTCCGGCGCTGCCCGCGCCCGATGCGGCGACCAATGCGCCGCGCGCCACCACACTCAGCGGCGCGCAGCAGGCGCATGTCGAGCAGATGGCGCGCCAGGCCGGACTGCAACTGGGGGCGCGCGAAATGAACATCCTGCTGGAAACCGCGCCGCATGCACTGGCGATGGCCGGGCGCCTGCGCAAGGCGCGCGGCATGATGGATCAGCCTTCGCTGGTGTTCCGCTTTGATTGAAGCGGCGCGGGTTCAGCGCGCTGCTTAGGCGTTGAATACGCCTTCGGCCCAGCCCGCGTGGCGGTAGAGCCCGAGGTCGTTGCCGCAGGCGCTGATCAGCTGCACACCCAGCGGCAGGCCGCCGTGCCCCTTGCCGCAGGGCAAGGTCATGCAGGGCATCTGCAGCAAGGTCCACATCAGGCCGAAGGTGGGTTCGCCGGTGCTGGACACTTCGGGCGCTTCGTCGGGCGCGCTGGGCGCCATCAGCAGATCGAAGCCGGTCATGCGGTCTTCCATCCAGCGCTGGCAGCGTTTCATCAGCGCGACGGCGGCCTCGTACTGCGCCCGCGTCACCGCGCCGCCGGCGGCGATGCGTTTGGTGAGGCTGTTGGAGATGAGCTGCGGATGGCGCAGGCGCTCATGGCTCAGCGCGCGGAAAAACTCATATGAACTGAGGCGGATCTGCACGTCGTTGAGCTGCGCAAACTCCGCTGGAAATTCAATCGCCTGCACCGTGGCGCCGGCCGCGCCGAAGCGCTGGGCGCAGTCGAGCAGCGATTGCTGCACGGCCGGTGATGCCTGGTCCCACCACGGGGTGTGGC
>JAJTHX010000244.1 GCA_021300125.1 Betaproteobacteria bacterium
ATCGGCTTCCAGCAGCATGACCTTGAAACACATTGGCTCTACGGGGGAGCCACCGTCTGGCGAAGGGAAGTCATCCAAAAATACGCCTACGACGAGTGGTTCCTCGGCACAGGGTTCATGGAAGATGTCGATTTCAGTTTCAGCGTCCGCAAGGACTACCGGCTCAAAGTCATTGCGGGCGCCCGACTTGCCCACTACAGCCATCCGGTCCGCCTTGAACGCGAAAGGCTGCTCGGCCGATGGCAGATTACCAATCGTATGTACTTTGTCCGCAAGCATCAGGCGCGCGGCCTTTCCCCTGGCGCAGCGTGGATCGCCAATGTCGGCACCGCGCTGCTGAATGGTGCACAGGCGCTGATGCGCATGAAGGCGAGCCATTGGTTGCGAGCCAAGGGCAATTTTCAGGGCATGATCGCTGAAATCACAGGAGACCGATCGGCAACAGGTGGACACCTCAAGTGAACGGGGATCAGGGTCCCATCATTCTCGCTGCCGGCGACAGCGGCCCCCGCCAGACTCTCAGACCACTGCAGGACGCATTCAAGGTCATCATCAATGAAGACCAGGATAGTTCCTGGGCATCCGAGCAGCATTGGCACGCGCACATCGCCACTCACCGGCCGCAGGGTCTGATCTGCGGCACCTCCGACAGCCCCGAAGGCAAAGCCATCGAATTTAGCGCGCGCCGCGCAGCCGCCGCAGCCGGCCTGCCCATCGCGGCCATCGAAGACTTTGCCGGCAATTACCGCGACTTGCCCGGTTCTCCGACCAGATTGCTGCTGCTCGAAAGCGGGACGGTGGTCGACCGCACGCGCAAAAAACTGGGCGCGTCGTGCCCGCCTGTTTTGGCGCTGAGCCCCGCGCGGTATGACGCGCTGCGCAAGCAATCGGCGCTGCGCCGCCCCGAGATCAGGCGGCAATGGTCATCCCGCGAGAGGATCAGCGTGCTCTGGGCCGGCCAGCCCGAAACCGCTGACTGCCTCAAGACACTGGAGAACCTGCTGCCATACCTTGTCAGCCACCGGTTGCAGCTCCTGTTCAAGGCCCATCCGCGCGACGCCGGTTACCTTCGCGGTGCATACCGTGACATCCTCGGACTGCAAGAACTTTCTCCTCTTGACCTGACAGCCGAATCGGTCGAAGAGACCCTCATGCGCGCGCCCCGGCTCGTTGTGACGCAATTTTCCTCTGTGGCGATCGACGCCGGGTTCTATGGCATTCCAAGCCTGAACGTGCTGCTGCCAGGCGCAGGCGGCGACCGGCTGATCGAGAAAAAAGGCTGGGCGGCACCTCCACACTGCCTTGAGGGCGCTGCACTGACTGTAAACGCCGCCGATTTTCTGCCTGAACAGCTTAAAGTCATCCTGAATGACAAGGTTGCAAGGGATCAGATAATCCGCTGTTTCGATGCGTATTTCAGCACCGCCTTGCCAACCACACCCGCCTTGGTCGAGATCATCGAAAACCTTTTCGCGAAAAGGGAAATTTCCCCCTGAAATCAGGGAGTTCGGGTAGAATTTGGCGCATTACCTGTTGAGGCTCCAATGAGCGCAACCTCGAAAAAAATCATTCCGATCCGGACCCTGGACAACAACCGCTACGCCGTTGAACGGCTATTGGCCGACGGCAGCCTGGTCGCCACCGAATCAGAGCGTCGGCTGGCTGCTGAGGCCTTGCAGAACGAGCCCGAAATCACCCGTCTCCTTCATCCGGAAGTCCGCTACGAAGTCACCGATCACTGCAATGCCAGCTGCATCATGTGCCCGCGCGACAAGCACGAACATGGTCGCGAGCACGGCATCATGGATCAGGCCAAGTATGAAAAGAGCATCGACGAGGTGGTCGGCCTCGGCGCCAAAAAGATCGTGCTTACCGGTTTTGGCGAGCCGATGCTCGACAAGCGCCTGGAGGACAAGGTGGCCTATGCCAGCGGCAAGGGCCTTTCGACCTATTTCATCACCAACGGCTCGGCCCTGACGCCAAAACGCTCACGCCGGCTGATGGAAGCGGGGCTCGCAGAGATGCGCGTCAGTTTCTACGGTATGCGCCCCGAGACCTACAACGCCGTGATGCAGGGCCTGGATTTCGACCGCACGATGAAGGGCCTGCTTGAATTCCTGAAAATCCGCGACGAGTCGGGCTCCAAGACCCGGGTCCAGATTTCCTATCTCGAGCTGGAGCAGAACAGGACCGACACCGAGGCTTTCCGCGAATTCTGGGAACCCAAGGTCAACGCCATCGAGATCTGGAAACCGCACAACTTCGGCGACGGCCGGGATTACCGCTTCCGCGAGGGCGATCTCGAGCGCAAGACCAGCTGCGGCCGTCCGGAGAACGGCCCCTTCCAGATCCAGTGGAACGGCGAAGTCATCCCCTGCTGCTACGACTACAACAACCAGATCATCCTCGGCAACGCCTTCGAGCAGCCGGTGCTGGAAATCCTCAACAACGAGAAATACCGCCTGCTGCGCTACGCGCACCGGATGAAAAAGTTCGGCATGTTCCCGTACTGCGACCAGTGCGACCAGTTGCTGCCCCATGCCGACGCGCTGGTTTACACCAACCGCCACAACCTGCCAGCCGAAGAAGCCGTCAAGCTGTCGAATACCGACCTCTTTGACCTCGTGGCCGGGAAGGAAATCGCGGAAGAGCAGCTGTCGTCGCGCTATATCGGCGCAAACAAAACCTAGCGTCCGCCGTCTTGCAGACGGTCCACCTGGTCTCCCGTTTGGCCGATCAAGCCCGCCCCGGGCTGGTGATCAATTTTGGCTCGGCTGAAACCGGCGCCGCCAAGTCCGGAACAGCGCTTGTCACGATTTCGCTCGCCGAGGTCTACCGCCAACATGGCGATCAGTGGCTGCGGGAATTCAGCGACGACCTTGGGGCTCTCAATGCGGCCAATGCAGGATTAGGCTGGTGGGCGCATACCAGCACGGCAAAGAACACCTTGTCCTCGCCGCTGGGGAACCGCCTGTTTCAGGTCCGCGCAGCGCTGGAAATCGCGGGCAATGAAACCTTCGATCACCTGTACATCGTTGGAGCCACCAAGGGACAAAGAGCCACCATCCGCGCCGGACTCCTGGGCAGGAATCCCTCCATCAAGCTCGTTGAGCGCGGTGGCAGGCGTGAATTCGGCACCTTCGAAGTAGGAATGCGCCTGCTCTGGCAGACTGCACGGCTGATTTACGCCTTGATGCGCTGGCGGCGCCGGTTTGAGGCGCCCGCCACGGACACATTGGCACTGACTTATGTGGATGCCGGCATCCGTGAAAACGCCGATCCGTTCTTCGGCCAACTGCATGACCTGCTGCAAGCCAGAAACCCCGCGGTTCGCCTGAATTACCTCGCTTTTGTGCAGGCGCCCTATCAACAGGTTCTCCCACGCCTGGTCCAGTTTGAAAGAAAGCTTTATTCGCCGGTTTTCCTGCAGGCAGGGTTGCGTGATTTTGTCCTTGCGCTGCTGCATTCCCTTCGCGAACTGGTTCTTCCGCACCGCACAGGGCATTTCCGCAGCGTCGCGGAAAGTGCAGCACTTCTTGAAGAAGCTTTTCGCTGGGATCTGGCAAAGGGCGGGTATTTCCAGAATCTGCTGCTGTACCGCACGCTACGGCGCTTCCTTCGCAAACGACCTTTGCAGCGGCTGATTTACCCCTACGAAAACAAGTCGTTGGAGAAAATGCTGCTGCTGGCAGTACGCGCTGAATGCCCGGGGTGCCGCATCATTGGCTACCAGCACACATCCATCACGCCCCGGCATACCACCTTCCGGCTTTCCGAGAAGGAAATCGGAGTGACGCCGCTTCCCGACCGCATCATCACGGCAGGGCAAATCACCCGCAGGTATCTTGAGCAACTGGGCGGATATCCGGCCGGCATGCTCCGGGCAGGCTGTGCACTGCGCCAGTCAACGCTGCAACCCGACAGCGAAGATTGCCGTATTACCGGCAGGATCCTGGTCGCACTGTCTTCCAGCCGCTTCGAACTGGTCGCCGCCACCGAATTCATGCAGCGTGTTGCCGCCGCAAGAGACCATCTGCAGATCGGCATTCGGCCTCACCCGGAATTTCCGCTTTCACTTTTACCCGATCCTTTGCGGAAATGGGTACGTGATCGGGCCATCGATCTTTCAGGCACTTCACTGCAGGACAACCTGCGCTGGTGCAGCGCGACCGCTTACGTATCGTCTACCGTGGCCCTTGAATGCCTGATGCTGGGGAAGCCGGTCATCAATCTCGATCTGGGAGAGATTGTCATCCCGGATCCGGTTCTTGATCCCCCCCCTTTTTGGCAACGGGTGGCAGACCCCGGCGAATTTTTGGCGGCGATTGACGCTGCCGATGCCGCACCCGCCGAAAAGCGGCTTTCTGATGCGCACCAGACACGGGATTACATGCAAGCATATTTTTCCCCGGTCACTCCTGATGCGATTGACCTGTTTCTAAGTTGATATCACAACGCAACGACAGCATGGTGAGTGGTAAATCAGAACCGATCAGCATCACCCGCAACGCCGGCTGGAACCTGCTGGGCGCCGCGCTGCCGCTGCCCGTTGCGTTGTTTTGCATTCCCCTGCTGGTCGCGGCGCTGGGCGTGGACCGTTTCGGCGTGCTGGGCCTGGCTTGGGTGGTGATGGGCTACTTTGGCATGTTTGATTTTGGCCTGGGCCAGAGCACCACCCGTCTTGTGGCCCAGGGGAAAGAATCGCAGGACCTGCGCACGCTGATGTTCAATTCGTTGCTGCTGCATGCAGCGCTGGGGCTGCTCGGGGGCGCGGCCTTTGCCGTAATGACCCCCTGGCTTGCCACCCGGGCATTCGAGGTGCCGCCGGCACTGGTCAGCGAAACGACTTTAGCCCTGTATTGGCTGGCCGCCTCGGTGCCAGCCATCGTCATTTCCGCAGCCCTGCGCGGCATGCTGGAGGGCTTGCACCGCTTCGACATCGTCAATCTGGTGCGCATTCCTGCAGGCATCGTCAATTTCGCCGGGCCGGTGATCGCGCTGCAGTTCGCCGATGGCCTGCCTGCGGCCGTAGCCGTGATTGCAGTGGCCCGCGTTCTGGTGACCCTCGCCTATGCCGCAGCCTGCCTGCACCTGCTGCCTGCCAGCTCCGGCAGAACCCGCATTGAAGGCGCGCTGCTGAGGCGTCTCGCCTCTTACGGCGGCTGGCTGACGGTTTCGAATTTCGTCAATCCCCTCATCATCGTCACCGACCGCTTCGTGGTGGCCGCCGCAGTATCGGTTGCCGCCGTGGCCTATTATGTGACCCCCTATGAGGTCATTACCAAGACCTGGATCATCTCGGCCAGTGTGTTGGGTGCCCTGTTCCCGGTGCTGTCCGCGGCGGCGGCAAACAACCCTGCCGCGCTGCGCGGCATCTGCCGGCAGGCGGAAGTGGTCCTGCTCAGCCTTGCCACACCCATCGTTGCGGTCATCCTTGCCAGTTCCGACTTGCTGCTGGAACTGTGGCTCGGCGCTGATTTCCGCGACCAGTCGACAGTCGTCGCGCAATTGCTGGCGCTGGGCATCCTGATCAATGTCATCGCCCAGGTACCGTTGACCGCACTCAATGCCGCCGGCCGGGCGGATCTGTCTGCAAAAATCGCGGCCCTGGAACTGCCGGTCTATGTAACGGCCATCTGGTACGGGGCCAATGCCTTCGGCATCAACGGCGTGGCCGCAGTCTGGGCCCTGCGGGCGGTAATCGATGCCGCGCTGCTGTTCTGGGCTGCGAATTCGACACTGCCTCCGGGCGATGCCGAAAAGCCGCGCCGTCTGAACGCAACTTCCCTGTTCTTGCTATCCGGTTTCCTGCTCGCATTCTGGCTGACCGGCACGCTGATGGCCGGCGAGTGGCTGCTACGCGCGGCACTGTGCAGCGTGCTACTCGCAGTACTGCTGGTGTGGGAGTGGCATCGCCTGCTGAACGCCCAGGATCGCGCGACAGTGCTGGCGCTGTATGCTCGAATTGCCGGAAAATCAGCGGGATGAATAACGACGAACTGAATTCGCCGCTGGTTTCCATCGTGGTCCCGTCCTATAACCATGGGCGCTATCTGAAGGAAGCCATCGACAGCATCCTCGACCAGGATTACCCCCGCGTCGAACTGATCGTCATTGACGACGGGTCCACAGACGATTCACCACAGATCCTCGCCAGCCATCCCGGACGGTTTCACCGCGAGTATCAGACCAATCAGGGACAGGTCGCAACGCTCAACCGCGGCTGGCAGATGTCAAAGGGGGACATCATCGGTTACCTCAGCGCGGACGATGTGCTCCTGCCCCACTCAGTCAGTGCCGCCGTGCAGTGCCTGGCTGACAACCCGGATGCGGTGCTCTCCTACAGCGATTTCAACCTGCTCGACCCCGACTCTGGGGTGGTGCGCAGGGTAAACACGCCCGAGTGCAGCTACCGCGACATGGCCGTCAGGATGCTATGCCCGCCGGGACCGGGAGCGTTTTTCCGGCGCTCGGCCTTCGAAAAGGCCGGGTTGTGGCATACCGGCTACAAACAGCTGCTCGACTTCGAATACTGGCTTCGACTGGGGCTCCATGGCCGCTTCGTGCGTATTCCGCAGGTTCTGGCCGGGTATCGCGTGCATCCGGGATCGCAGACTTTTGCTTCGTCGAGCAACATCCGGCCCGACGAACCGGTGCAGATCATGAAGGATTATTTTGACAATCCGCTGGTGCCCGAGGATGTACGGGCCGCGAAAGACGAGGCGATCAGCCACGCCTTGATTCATTCGGGCTATACACATCTTCGGATCGGAAATTTTGGCCTCGGCTTTGCCGCGCTAGCCAGCGCTTTTCGCATGTGCCCGCGAAATCTGTTGTCCTTCCGTCTGCTCCGCATGTTGTTCAACGCGCTTTTCAATACGACGGGGCACCGCGCGTTGTGGTGGATCCGGCGAAAGCTGCGAAGGCAGCAGGTTGATGTATGACGCAGGAAGATCGGGGGGCTGCCCCCACCACAAGTCATTGATTTGATTATTAATATTTGTTTCCTTTTACGGTGTTAACGCGAAAAATAAGCTGGCTGTTGGCCATCTCCACAGCGAGCATCACGGCAGCCCTGGTTACAGGGTCCATGAATGGTTACACCGGATCACCCTTGGTGCTAACGGCATTTCATGTGGTTTTTATTTCGCTCGTTCTGCTGATTTTCCCGCGGCCACGGCTTTACGTTTACACCTTTCTCGCCGGTTTCCTGTTTCTTGGATTTTGGCCCAAGCTGGTTGCCTACAAACTCTGGTCCGTTGAGTTTCTCGAGCCTGTCGGGAATTTCTCTGGCTCTGCCGCCGATTGGGACAGCGCCTTGCTTGCCGCCACCGCCGGAGCACTGGGGGTCATCTTGACCCGAATAACCTTCCTGATACTGCAGCGCTGGAAAACATCGAAAGAAACACCCATCCCGGAGTTTGCCCCGCCATGGTGGTTCATCAAGTGGCGCCGTCCAATCATCGCCGCAACAATCGCAGGCGTAGTTGTCGTAAATGTATTCAATATGCGATATGCCATCTTTCAGGTGGGTGTCAATCCGCTGGTGGTGTTGCCATTAAAGCTGAATGTTCTGATTGCATGGCTTATCAACGCCGTTTTTGCAATCTGGATCGCCGCGCTATTGCACTGGAACTTTCAAATCCGGGGCCAAAGCCTGCGCGTCAATCTGCTTCTTCCGGTGACTGAGGGCTTCCTCGCCTCCCTGTCATCACTGAGCCGCCTTGCCTTCCTGCTTCATGTCGGTCCGTATTTTCTGGCGCTTGCAGAGCATTGGAGCCGCTTCCGCAGTGACCTCGGCATGAAATATCTTTGGCGGCTGGCGATGGGCTGTGCCGTGTTGCTATGCACAGGAGTTTTGGTGGTATTTCTTTTACGCGTCTTAACTTTTAATGATTACGAGCAATACACAGGCAAGCGGAACGGATCGGCTGCCGAAACCCCGGCTGCAATGACCTTCGTTGAATATTTCAACGAGGTGCTGATCATGCAGGTTCCTCACATCTTCCTTCATCGCTGGGTCGGACTCGAAGGTGTATTGACTGCTAGTTCCGTGAAGGACCCGGGAGCTGTCATTTTGAAGCAGATCATTACCGATGATCCCAAAAAGGGGGCGCAAGCGCTTTACCAAAATCATGCCCGTCCGGGCTATCTGGCTTCAGAGCCCGGAAAATTCACTTTTCTGACCAATGCCGGTCCCATTGCGTTACTGCTTTTTTCCGGGTCTTTGCTGGCCGTACTTTCCGGCATGGCATTGGTAACGATACTGCTGGTGATCACGGAGTCCGCCGCCAATCGCTTCACCGGCAATCCTTTTCTTCTAGCAGTGATCGGCGCTGGCATGGCCAATGTCGTGTCGCAATCGACATTCCCCTATCTTTC
>JAJTHX010000160.1 GCA_021300125.1 Betaproteobacteria bacterium
AGCGGCATGGAACACGCTGAACTTGCCTTCCAGCCCCGTCTGCGGATTCTCCTTGGCGGTCAGCTCGAACACGATTGGGCTGACCCTGAGATCCACCGACTCGATCATCTCCGGTTTCAGCCCCTGCTCATTGCGGAGCTGGATGCAGCCATCAATGGTGCCCTGCACCACCAGACCGCAGGCATAGGGTTTGTACATGTTCTGCGACAGCTCCCAGCTTCTACCCCAATCCGCTGTGATGATGGAGGGATCGAATTTGGTCGACATCACATGGCCGAAGCCGCGCTTGGCCTCGATGCCTTGCTCGGAGCTGGTGAAGTTTTTTTCAGCCATCAGTGCAGCGGCCAGACCGCCCTGTGCGGCGCGTCCGGGATGCAGGCTCTTGCACATCGAGCCAAACATCTCGCGCAGGCCCGAGGACTGCGTCGCAGCAATGCCCAGGGCCCAGGCCATCTGCTGTTCGTTGAGCCCCAGCAGCTTGCCCGCGGCGGCGGCGGCGCCGAAAACGCCGGCGGTACCAGTGATATGCCAGCCGATCATGTAATGCTCGGGGAACACCGACAGGCCGATGCGGCATTCGGCCTCGACACCCAGCACGAAGGCGTGCACCAGATCGGCACCACTGATCTTTTTCCATTCCGCCAGCGCCAGTATTGCCGGATACACCGGCGCACTGGGATGGATCGCGCGGGCATGGGTGTCATCGAAATCGAAGACATGCGAGGCCACGCCGTTTGCCAGTGCCGCATGCAGGCAGTCGGTGCGTTCGCGGCGACCGAGTATCTGCGCCTGCGGCACCCCGGCGAACGGCAGCAGGGCCGCCAGCAGGTTGTCCACGGTCTCGTGGCGGGAGGCGCCGATCGCGCAGCCGCACCAGTTGAGCAGCGCGCGCGCGGCCTCATGGCGCACATCGGCAGACACCTCCTCCCGACGCGAAGCGACGAGCCGGCGTGCCAGCCAGCGGGTGACATCCGCGGAGTCGTCAGCCATCAGTCAGCCTTGACGCCGGAAGCGGCGAGCACCTTCGCCCACTTCACCGACTCGGAGCGGATGTAGGCGGCGAACTGCTCCGGTGTATTGCCGATGGTGGTCGCGCCCTGCGCCGCGAGCTGCTTCTCGACATCCGGGTGACGCACTGCGCGTGCGATGTCGCCATGCAGCCGCGCGATGACCTCGCGCGGCGTCGCCGCCGGCGCCATCAGGCCGAACCAGGTACCCGCTTCGAAACCCCGAAAACCGGATTCCACCATGGTCGGGATCTCCTTCGCCACGTTCTGCCGCTGCAGGCTAGTCACCGCCAGCGCGCGCAGGCGGCCGGCCCTGACCTGCTCGATCACCGACAGCATGTTGCCGAAAAACACCTGCACGTTGCCGCCAAGCAGATCGGTGGTCGCCGGCGCGCTGCCTTTGTACGCCACATGCATCATGTCGATCCTTGCCTGCTGCTTGAAGAACTCAGCAGCAAGGTGCGGCAGTGTGCCATTGCCAGTGGAAGCATAGTTGATTGCCCCGGGCTTGGCCTTCGCCAGGGCCACCAGGTCCTTCACTGACTTCACGGGCATCGAGGGATGCACCACCAGCACGCTGGGCACGCTGGCGACCAGCGACACCGGCGCGAAATCGCGCTCCACTGAATACGGCAGCTTCGCCTGCATATGCGGAATCACGGTGAGGATGCCGGCCGTGGCCATGAACAGGCTGTAACCATCGGGCGGGGCTTTCGCTGCAAGTTCAGCGCCGACGATGCCGCCGGCACCGGCACGGTTGTCGACGATGACCTGCTGGCCCAGCGCCTCGGCGAACCGCCCCACCACCGCCCGCGTCACAATGTCCACGCCGGCGCCCGGGGGAAACGGCACCACGACGCGCACCGGTTTCGAGGGATAAGTCTGGCACCAAGCCGGAATTGCGGGGGCGGCGAGCAGTACGCAGGCGATTAGGCGGGAAAGCATGTGCATGTGCATGTGCATGGGCATGGGCGTGGTCCTGGATTGAAATGCCGCGAAAAACACTCGCACAAAAACCACAACAACAGCGAAATGAAGCGCAGTTCCGGACGGCAGACTCGCGGCGGTTCAGTACACCAGTCCGGCCGCAGCATCCCGGGGCAGGTCTTTCTCGGCTTCACCCAATTGCTCGTAGAACGACTCGATGTAGGCCCTGAAGGTCGTGTCGTGGCGCTGCATCTCGATTTCGCCGAAATCGACCTGCGGCCGCGGCTGCAGATCAAAGTGGTGGTGTTCGTCGCGGCCGCGGATCAGCGTCGCCGGCATTCGCCGCTTGCCGATGTAGCGGGTACGCGTCGGGATGTAGCTGAAGGCAATGCCGACGCGGCGCTCGAGCGAGCGGTTGGGGCCGGACTGATGCACCACGCAGGTGTGGTGCAGCGAGAACTGCCCCGGCTTCAGGGTCGCGCGCTCGATCTGCGACTGGTCGAACCACTCGACGATGATCTGGCCGGCGGTATTCACGCTGTTCTTGATCAGGCCGCTCTTCTGCTGCAGCTGACCTCGGATGTGGCTGCCGACCGCGAACTCGAGCGCGCCGGTCTCCTCGTTGGCATTGCACAGCGCCACCCAGGCGGTGACGTGGTC
>JAJTHX010000164.1 GCA_021300125.1 Betaproteobacteria bacterium
CGCTCGTCCAGCGCCTCGCGGCTGATCTGGGTGAGATAGGTCTTGATTGCGGCGTAGAGGCGGTCCACGTCGTCATCCATCTTGCGGATCAGCGCCGCCTTGGAAGTATCGTTGCTGCGCAGCACCTCGATCACGCCCTGCAGCATGCGCTCGACCATGTCGCCCAGGCGCAGCACCTCGCGCGCGGCGCAGGAAATCGCCAGCGTCGGCGAATCGAGCGCAACCGGATCGAGATAGCGCGGCAGCGACTCGTCGGAGCCCTGCGGCGGCGCGGCAGGCAACAGCCGCTCCACCACGGAGCCCACGACCTCGGTCAGGCCGATGAACAGCACCGCGATCACCACATTGAACAGGACATGGAAATACAGCACCTGCGCGCCCGGTGCTTCAACCCATGCGGCCAGCTGGTCCTGCGCAAAGTCGAGCAGCGGCAGCATGATCACGCAGCCCGCGATCTTGAACACCAGGTTGCCGAGCGCGACGCGGCGCGCTTCGGGCGTGGTGCGCGCGGTGACCAGCGCCGCGAGCAAGCCGCTGCCGAGGTTGGCACCGACCACCAATGCCAGGGCCACATCGGCCGGAATCACCAGCGCGGTGGTCAGCGCAGCGATCAGCAGCACCACCGCCAGGCTGGAATGGCAAAGCAGCGTGACCAGCGCCGCCAGCAGCAGGTCCAGGAACATGTCACCGGTCAGTGTTGCGAACAGCACCTTGACCGACTCGGCGGTGCGCATCGGCTGCGTCGACTCAACAATCAGGCGCAGCGCAAGGATGATCACGCCAAGGCCGATCAGGATGCGGCCGATGCGGCCGGCGCGGCGGCCGTGATAGGACAGGAACAGCACCACGCCGGTGATGATCAGCAGCGGCGACAGCCAGGACAGGTCGAAGGAGAGCACCACCGCGAGCAGGCTGGTGCTGACATCGGCGCCGAGCATGATCGCCAGCGCCGGTGCGGTGGCAATCAATCCGGAGCCGACAAAGGAAGTGGCGATCAGCGCGGTGGCGGTGCTGCTCTGCAGCAGCGCGGTGACGCCGAGGCCCGCGGCAAAGGCCTTGAAGCGGTTGCTGACGCTGTCAGCGAGCACCCGACGCAGGTCAGCGCCGAAGACGCGGACGATGCCGCTGCGCACGATATGGGTGCCCCACACCAGCAGCGCCACCGCCGCCAGCAGGTTGAGCAGCGCGGTCATGCCACGAGTGCCGGCAGGAAAGGCCTGGCGCCGGTTCGACCGTCTTCAGTCGGCCGGCACTCCGGCACATTCATTGTTTTCTGCGAATCAGCCATCTGAATTAGTGTAGTGCATACCCGCCGCTCCGCATAGCCTCAACAAGCGGCGCCAGACCGCCGCCGCCTCCGGCTATGCGGGTGAAGAAAGCTTCGGCGCCGCGGCAAAAAAAAACGCGACTTCGGCAGCCTCTCTCGAGCGCTTCATTGGCGGCAGGCTGCGCCAGATGCGCTTGCCATAGGATTTTGAAATCAGCCGCGGGTCGCAGATCATCAGCACCCCGCGGTCGGTTTCATCGCGGATCAGCCGCCCGGCGCCCTGCTTCAGCGAGATCACCGCGCGCGGCAGCTGGTATTCCATGAACGCGTTGCGGCCCTCGGCGTTGATCTTCTCGATGCGCGCGGCGAGCACCGGATCATCGGGCGGCGCAAAGGGCAGCTTGTCGATGACCACCAGCGACAGCGCCTCGCCGCGCACGTCCACGCCCTCCCAGAACGACTGGCTGCCGATCAGCACGGCATTGCCGAGATCTCGGAAGCGCTGGAGCAGTTCGCTGCGCGAACCCTCGCCCTGCACCAGCAGCGGGTAATCCCAGCCGCGTTTTTTGAAGGCATCGGCCAGCAGCTCGCGTGCCTCGCGCAGCGCGCGCAGGCTGGTGAACAGCAGGAACGCCCGGCCGCGGCTGGCCTCCAGCGCCGGCAGCGCGGCTTCAACCACGGCACGGGTGTAATCCGGGGTGTTCGGCTCCGGCAGGCCCAGCGGCACATAGAGCAGGCCCTGGCGCTCAAAGTCGAAGGGGCTGGCCCAGCTCGCGGTCTGCGCCGACTGCAGGCCCAGCTCATTGACGAAATGCGAGAAATCGCCGTTCACCGACAGCGTCGCCGAGGTGAACACCCAGGCCCGCGCCTGCGCCTCAACCTGCTTGCTGAAAATCTCCGCGATCGACAGCGGCGTGGCATTGAACTGCACCGACTGGTGGAACACCTCCACCCAGCGCACCAGGGTGGCATCACTGTCTTCGCGCCAGCCGGCCAGCTGCGCGCGTAGCGCATCGGCACGCTCGAAGCATTTCTGCAGCCCCTCGCTGCGGCTGGCCTGGCTGTGCAGGGTTTCGGCCAGCGCCTCCAGCCGGCTGCCCGCTTCGGCCAGCGCCTCATTCACCGCCCGCTTCGGCCGGATCGCACTGGCCGGCATGCGCAGGCCGCTTTCATCAAAAGCGAGGCGCAGGTCGCGCGCCGCCTTCTCCACCGCGTTTGCTGCCTCGGGCAGCGCGGCAAAATCCCTGGCCGAGGTCGCCCCCTCGATGCGCGCATCACGCGCGAGGTCCACCAGCTGCGTCGTCGACACCGACTGCCCGAAAAACAGGCTCGCGGTTTCCGGCAGCTGGTGCGCCTCGTCGAAAATCACTGTGTTGCAGGCCGGCAGCAGCTCGGCCACGCTGTCCTCGCGCAGCACCAGGTCGGCGAAAAACAGGTGGTGGTTGACCACCACCACGTCAGACTCCAGCGCCTGCTTGCGCGCCTTCATGACAAAACATTCGTCGAAATGCTCGCACTGCGAGCCGAGGCAGTTGTCGCGGGTCGAGGTCACCAGCGGCCACACCGAAGCCTGCTCCGGCACCTCGGCGCAGTCCGCGCGGTCGCCGGTGGTCGAGATCCGCGCGAAGCTGTCGATGCGCGCGAGGTGCATCACGTCATCCCGCGAAGGCAGCCGGCCGTCGAACTTGGCGCGCTCAAGATGATGGTGGCAGACGTAGTTGGCGCGCCCCTTCAGCAGCGCCACCGTCACCGGCACCTTCAATGCGTTGCGCACCACCGGAATGTCGCGGTTGAACAGTTGATCCTGCAGCGTCTTGGTGCCTGTGGAGATGATCACCTTGCCGCCGGAGAGCAGCGCCGGCACCAGATAGGCAAAGGTCTTGCCTGTGCCCGTGCCCGCCTCTGCAACTATAACCTGTTGATTATGAATGACTTTTTTTATTGCCTCGGCCATCTCCAGTTGCCCGCTACGGGCACGGAAACCGGGGACGACCTGCGCAAGCGCGCCGGTGGCGGAGAAGACGGAAGCGAGATCGGACACGCGGCGGA
>JAJTHX010000148.1 GCA_021300125.1 Betaproteobacteria bacterium
CTTCGCCACGCGCAGGGTATTGGTGCCCACCGCACGCACCCCGTGCGGATCGAGGCCGCGCAGGCGTTCGCCGAAGCGGGCGAGGCAGGCGAGGGCGCGCTCCTGGGATTCATCGTCGAGGCACTTGTCCTGGCCGAGGCCGGCGCCCAGACGGACCGGCTCGCGCAGCGAGTCGAGCGGGAAGACCTGCTCGCCGTCGACGCGCGCGATCTGGCAGTGAAAGGAATTCGAGCCCAGATCGACCGCGGCGATGGTGGTGTGTTCAGCCACCCCGGAGTGCCTCCGGGTCTGGATCCGTGTGTATTCCGCGCATGCCGTACACCCGTGATGTTCCGCCCGTATTCGATGAGGCGGTCAGTGTACCACGCGCTATCGGCCGCCTTCAGCCCAGCGCTTCGCGCTCCACGCTTTCCACGCCGGTGTGGCGGACGTCCTTGCCTTTGACCAGGTAAACCACGTATTCGGACATGTTCTTGGAATGATCGCCGATGCGTTCAATGGATTTGGCGATGAACACGATGTCGAGCGCATGCGAAATGGTGCGCGGATCTTCCATCATGAAGGTGATCAGCTGGCGCAGGATCGCCTTGAATTCGTTGTCCACCTGCTCGTCCTGGCGCACCACCTTGGCCGCCACAGTCAGATCGAGCCGGGCAAAGGCGTCGAGTGCGTTGCGCAGCATGCCGGTGGCGATATCGCCGACATGCTGGACCTCGGTGGTTCGCGGCAGGATCGGCCGGTCGGCACCGTAGAGGGAGATGGTCATGCGAGCGATTTTCGCCGCCTCGTCGCCGATGCGTTCGAGGTCGGTGATGGTCTTGACCACCGTCATGATCATGCGCAGGTCTTTTGCAGCCGGCTGGCGCTTGGCGATGACGGTGCTGCATTCCTCGTCGATGGTGACCTCCAGCGCGTTGACGTGATGGTCGTCCTCCATCACCTGGCGCGCGAGCGCGACATTGCCCGAGGTCAGGGCCTCGATGGCGCGGGTGATCTGCTGCTCGACCAGGCCGCCCATCTGCAGCACGCGGGCGCGGATGTCCTCGAGTTCGGTGTCGAACTGCTTCAGGGTGTGTTCTGGCATGGCGGGACTCCGCTGCGTAAAAGCGCAGTTTATAGCGCCGGATTATGACAGTTTGATGGCTGCGGGGCCGCGCAGGGTTTCCACACCCCCGGACCCGGCAAGCAGCAGGATGTCGGCGGGCCGCCGCGCGAACAGGCCATTGGTGACCACGCCGGTGATCTGGTTGATCTGCGTCTCCAGCGCCACCGGGTCGATGATGGTGAGATTGCGCACATCGAGGATGATGTTACCGTTGTCAGTGAGGAAATTGGCGCGCCACTGCGGCTGACCGCCGAGCCGCGCGAGCTCGCGTGCGACGTGGGAGCGCGCCATCGGGATGACTTCCACCGGCAGCGGGAACTTGCCCAGCACGTCGACGAGCTTTGAGTCATCGGCTATGCATACGAACTGTTTTGCCACCGCGGCGACGATTTTCTCGCGGGTCAGCGCGCCGCCGCCGCCCTTGATCATGGCCAGGTGGCGGGTAACCTCGTCCGCGCCGTCGACATAGACCGGGATTTCGGTCACCGCATTAAGGTTGAATACCGGGATGCCGGCCGCCTTCAGGCGCTGCGTGCTGGCTTCCGAGCTGGACACCGCCCCCTCGATGCGGCCCTTGATCCGCGCCAGTTCGTCGATGAAGAAATTCACTGTCGACCCGGTACCCACGCCGACCACGGCACCTTCCGGCACCCAGGCGATGGCGGCTTTGGCGGCCGCCTGTTTCTGCGCATCCTGGTTCATGGCGACTCCCTGCTTAAAGACTGGGGACTATACAGCATCCGTCCTCTTCTGCCGTCGCGGCGGGGCGGCATTCCTGATACCCTTGAAGGCTCAAAAAACGTTTTCAATCAAGCACAAACCATGGTCAAGCCCGTGTCCGGCGATTATCTTGAGCGCATCCTCAACGCGCGTGTCTACGACGTCGCCATCGAAACCCCGCTCGAGCTCGCGCCCGCGCTGTCGAAGCGCACCGGCAACCGCATTCTCCTCAAGCGCGAGGACATGCAGCCGGTGTTCTCGTTCAAGCTGCGCGGCGCCTACAACAAGATGGCCCAACTCGATGCCGCGGCGCTCAAGCGCGGAGTGATCGCGGCCTCAGCCGGCAACCACGCCCAGGGCGTCGCGCTCGCCGCCCAGAAGATGGGCTGCACCGCGACCATCGTGATGCCGGTGACCACACCCGAGATCAAGGTCAATGCGGTGAAGTCGCGTGGCGCGAAGGTGGTGCTGTGGGGCGACTCCTACGACGAGGCGGCTGCGCATGCCCGCCGCCTCGAGAAACGCCACGGCCTCACCTATGTCCACCCCTATGACGATCCCGACGTGATCGCCGGGCAGGGCACCATTGCCATGGAAATCCTGCGCCAGCATCCCGGGCCGATCGACGCGATGTTCGTCGCCGTCGGCGGCGGCGGGCTGATTGCCGGCATCGCGGCCTATGTGAAACGGCTGCGCCCGCGCATCCGCATCATCGGCGTCGAGCCGGTGGATGCCGACGCGATGTACCGGTCACTGAAGGCGGGGCGGCGCGTCAGGCTCGACCAGGTCGGTCTTTTCGCCGACGGCGTTGCGGTGAAGCAGGTCGGCAAGGAGACCTTCCGCCTGTGCCGGGAGCTGGTGGACGAGGTGATCCGCGTCGACACCGATGCGATGTGCGCGGCGATCAAGGACGTGTTCGAGGACACCCGCGCCATCCTCGAGCCCGCCGGCGCGCTGGCCATCGCCGGCGCCAAGGCCTGGGCCGAACGGCGCAAGGTGCGCGATGCCACCCTGGTTGCCGTCGCCTGCGGTGCCAACATGAATTTCGACCGCCTGCGCTTTGTTGCCGAGGAGGCGGAGCTGGGCGAGCACCGCGAAGCCATCCTCGCGGTGACCATTCCCGAGAAGCCGGGCAGCTTCAAGGCCTTCTGCGAGCAGCTCGGGCCGCGCAACGTCACCGAGTTCAACTACCGCTACGCCGATGCGCGCGAGGCGCAGGTGTTCGTCGGGGTCCAGGTGCGTGATCGCAGCGAGACCGCGAAGCTGGTGCGGGCGCTGCGCCAGCGCGGCCTGCGCACGCTCGATCTTTCCGACAACGAGCTGGCCAAGCTGCATGTGCGGCACATGGTTGGCGGCCACGCGCCGGGCGCGAAAAACGAAATCCTCTACCGCTTCGAGTTCCCGGCGCGGCCCGGCGCGCTGATGCGCTTTCTCAACAGCATGAGCCGCGGCTGGAACATCAGCCTCTTCCACTACCGCAACCACGGTGCCGACTACGGCCGCGTGCTGGTCGGCATGGAAGTGCCGCCGGCGGAGCAGGCGCGCTTCCGCACCTTCCTCGCCGAGGTCGGTTATCCTTGGGTGGATGAAACGCGGAACCCGGCCTACCGACTGTTCCTGTCTTAATTTTTCTGTTTATTATCAAACACTTATGAGAAGTGTTCGATATCTTCCCAAGCGTCGGCTGACCGGCTTCGCCGCAGCCTGTGCGATGCTCGCACTGGCCGTCCTGCCGCTGCCCGGCGCAGCCCAGGCGAACAGCGCGGCGCTGGATGAGGCCTTTGTCGCGGCGCGCGACGCCGCCCGCACCGGCGATGCCAAGCGCCTTGAATCGCTGGCGCCCCGTTTCCAGGGCCATGTGCTCGAGCCCTATGTCCAGTACTGGCGGCTGCGCCAGCGTCTGGAATCGCGCGATGCCGAGGAAATCCGCCGCTATCTCGCCGGCAACACCGATACCCCGCTATCCGACCAGCTGCGCCGCGACTGGCTGAAGCTGCTCGGCCGCAACGGGCAATGGGAGCTGTTCAACGCCGAGCTGCCGGCGGTGGTCGGCGAGGACATGGAAATCACCTGCTATACGCTGCAGTCACGCGCACGGGTGGACAGCCATGCGCTGCGCGAGGCGCGGCCGCTGTGGTTTGTCGCGCGCGACCTGCCGTCCAGCTGCGATCCGCTGTTTGAGCGCCTGATCGACAGCAAACAGCTGTCCGAGGAGGATATCTGGACCCGCGTGCGACTCGCCCTGGAGGCCGGCCAGGCGGGACTGGCCGGCCGCGTTGC
>JAJTHX010000010.1 GCA_021300125.1 Betaproteobacteria bacterium
GTCGATGCCTGTCAGGTTGCGCTCCTTGACCATGAAGCGGTAGATGCCGGAGTTCAGGCCGTACTCAGGGTCACGCGCGATAGTGATGCCGGCGGTGATCATCGGGCCGCCGTCGTAGATCGAGAACATCGGGATCGGCAGGCTGAACAGGTCCACATCCTTGCCGGTCCTGATCACCTGCTTGGCGGCGCAGGATTCGACGTAGCGAGGCGCGATCGGATTGGCAATGCCGCGCTCGAGGCGGAATTCGATCTCGGGGTAGGTTTCGCAGCCCATCGACATGATCGCGCGCTTTTGCGAGCGGATGATGCCGGAGACCACCGGCATGTCGTAGCCGATGACCTTGTGGAAGAGCAGCGCCTTGTCGGACTGGTCGACCAGGGTGGCGATGTGGCGGCTGTCCACCGGCTGCCGGATGTCGACAAGTTCCTTTTCGCTGCGCAGGCGGTCGAGGAATCCGCGGAAGGTTTCGCTGGCGTAGGGCAGGGGTTTCATTTTGTTCATTTTTCCCGGGAGCCCGCGGGGCCGGTGACGCCGGCCCAGCGCGGAATGCTGTTGTGCTGCACGTCAAACAGGTCGAGCACCCGGCCCACCGAGTGGTTGACCAGGTCGGCGATGCTCTTGCCTCCGCTGTAGAAGGCTGGCACCGGCGGGAAGATCACACCGCCCATCAGCGTCACCGCCTCCATGTTGCGGATGTGGGCGAGGTTCAGCGGTGTCTCGCGTGTGATCAGCACCAGGCGGCGGCGCTCTTTCAGGATCACGTCGGCGGCGCGGGTGATCAGGTTGTCTGCAAAGGCGTGGGCCACGCCGGCAAGCGTCTTCATCGAGCACGGCGCGATGACCATGCCGGCGGTGATGAAGGAGCCGCTGGCGATGGTGGCGCCGATGTCGCGTACGTTGTGGGTGACGTCGGCCAGCTTGTGCAGGGCCTTGCGGTCCATGCCGTATTCCTGGAAGGCATTGAGCACGCCGGCCTCGGAAACCACGAGGTGGGTCTCCCAGCCGCCCAGTTCGCGCAGGCGTTCGAGGATGCGGATGCCGTAGACCGAGCCGGACGCGCCGGTCATGGCAACGATCAGGCGGCGTTTGTCGGAAGAGTGGGCTGCGTTCATGCGGTCTCGCTTGTCGGAATGACGGTCATTGCTGTTCCGCCTCTTTTTTCCAGCGGAAGAGATGGTCCTCCAGCGGACGCAATATGCCCATTTCGAGGATTGCCATCATCACGACCAGGGTGATGGTCCAGGCGAATACCTGGTCGGTCTGGATCAGGTCGGCCGCCTGGCGCAACCGGTATCCTACACCGCTGGAAGACCCCAGGGTCTCCGCGACCAGGGACACCCGCCAGCCGAAGCCGAAGGCGAGCCGGGCACCGGAGAAAAAGTAGGGCAGGATGGTCGGCAGGTAGATTTTCCACATCACCTTCCACGACGGCATGCGCAGCACCCGCGCCAGCTCGATGAAGTCGGCGTTGACGGTGCGCGTGCCCTGCCAGACGTTGGTGATGATCAGCGGCATCGCGGTCATGAACACCACGAACACGGTGGTCGCGTTGGACACGCCGAACCAGATCAGCGCGAATATCGCCCAGATCGCGGAAGACACCGTGTTCATCACCGGGATTACCGGCTCGAAGAACTCGCCGATGCGGCGGTTGGCGCCGAACAGGATGCCCAGCGGCAGGCCGATCAGCGTGGCCAGCACGAAGCCGACGCCAACCCGGTATAGCGTGATGCCGAGGTTGTGCCAGAGGTCGCCGCTTGCGGAGATGTGGACCAGGGCGTTCCACACCCGTGCCGGACCGGGCAGGATGTAATGCGGCACGCCCAGTGCGCACACCCACCATACGGCGAGGATCGCCGCGACCAGTCCCAGGCGCTGGGCGATGATGCCCGCACGGAAACGGCGCGGCGGGGCGCGCAGCGGTGCTGCGCTGGCGGGAGTGTCGGCCACGTGGGCTTATTTCGGCGGTGCGGTGAAGTAGGTGCCGCGACCGCTGGCGACCAGTGCGCCGTCCTTGTCGTAGACATAGGCTTCGGCGGTCGAATACTGGCTGCCGCTGCGCACCACGCGGCCCTTCGCGGTCAGGTCGCCGGGCATCGCGGCCTTGTGGTAATCGACGCGGATGTCGATGGTCGGCACGGGACGGCCGAGCTGCGCGGCAATGGCGTAGTCAGCGATGACGTCGACGATCGCGGCCAGGATGCCGCCATGGGTGTAGCGGCGCTCGGGGTTGACCACCCACTCCTCGCGCCAGCCGGCCTTGACCTCGATCCCGGATTCGTCCGCCTTGATGAAGGTGAAATTGAGCCACTGGTTGAAGGGGCCGCGGGTGATCAGCTTCTGCAGTTGTTCGAGGCTGGGCGGGGTCGGTTTGTCGCTCATGGAGGGGCTCCGGTGGGGTCAGGCATTGAAAATCACGCGGCGGCGCCGCGCAACAGGAAAAAAATCATGCCGGCGCCGGGTTCTTTTGGGCGGCCGCGGCGATGCTGCACAGTTTATCGCGGTCAATCTTGTTGGTGCCGGCAAGGGGCAGCTGGTCCAGGAAAAAGACGCGCCGGGGGTGCTGGTAGGCGGGACCATTGGCCAGCGCGTGCTGTTTCAATTCGTCCTCACTCGCGGACAGGCCGGCGCGCAGCACCACGAAGGCGTAGGGCACCTGGCCCTTGAGCTCGTGGGCGAAGGGCAGTACCGCGGCCTGGTGCACGGCGGGATGTTTCTCCAGCATGCGCTCGACTTCGATCGGGAAAATGTTTTCGCCGCCGCAGACGAACATGTCGTCGGTGCGGCCGGCAAAAAAGTAGAA
>JAJTHX010000348.1 GCA_021300125.1 Betaproteobacteria bacterium
ATCACCCCTGCGCACGACTTCAACGACTACCAGGTTGGCCAGCGTCACGGTCTGGCCCAGATCAACATACTCACCCTCGATGCGGTGATCAATGACAATGCGCCCGAAAAATACCGGGGACTCGACCGTTACGCGGCGCGCGAACGCATCGTCACCGACCTGAAGGCCCAAGGCCTGCTCGAGGCGGAAAAACCGCACCGTATGGTGGTGCCGCGCGGCGACCGCAGCGGCGTGGTCATTGAGCCAATGCTGACCAGCCAGTGGCTCGTGCGTATGGAACTCCTGGTCCGTGTCGGGCTCGTTGTCTTGGCCAGCGGGTAGGTCAAGTTCTACCCCAAGCAGTGGATCAACACCTACAACCACTGGCTCAACAACATCCAGGACTGGTGCATCTCGCGCCAGCTGTGGTGGGGACACCGCGTGCCGGCCTGGCACGACGATGCCGGTAACATCTACGTGGCCCACGACGCGGACGAAGCGCGCGAACTCGCCGGCGGCAAGATGCTGAGCCAGGACCCGGACGTGCTTGACACCTGGTTCTCGTCGCAGCTGTGGTGTTTCTCGACACTGGACTGGACCCCGGAGTGGCCGCAGAAGTCCAATCCGGCGCTTGACCTCTATCTGCCCTCCTCGGTTCTGGTCACCGGCTTCGACATCATTTTCTTCTGGGTCGCGCGCATGGTGATGATCACCAAGTACATGACCGGAAAGGTGCCATTCCGCCATGTCTACGTGCACGGCCTGGTGCGCGACGCCGAAGGCCAGAAGATGTCGAAGTCCAAGGGCAACACGCTGGATCCGCTCGACCTGATCGACGGCATCGGGATTGAAGCGCTGGCCGCCAAACGCACGGCCGGGCTGATGAATCCGAAACAGGCCGAAGCCATTGCCAAGCGTACCCGCGCCGAGTTTCCGGACGGCATCCCAGCCTACGGCACCGACGCGCTGCGCTTCACCTTCGCCAGCCTGGCCAGCCTTGGCCGCGACATCAAGTTCGACCAGAAACGCTGCGAGGGCTACCGCAACTTCTGCAACAAGCTGTGGAACGCCACCCGCTACGTGCTGATGAACTGCGAAGGCCATGACACCGGGCTTGACCCCAATGCCGCGGTCGAGCTGTCCGTCGCCGACCGCTGGATGGTGAGCCGCCTGCAGCGCGCAGAGGCCGAAGCCGAGCAGGCCTATGCCGAATACCGCTTCGACAACCTGGCTCGTACGATCTACGAACTGGTGTGGGACGAATACTGCGACTGGTATGTCGAACTGGCCAAGGTCCAGCTGTCCGCGGGCAGCGAAGCACAGCAGCGCGGCACCCGCCGCACCCTCGTGCGCGTGCTCGAAACCATCCTCCGCCTCGCGCACCCGGTGATCCCTTTCATCACCGAGGAGCTGTGGCAGAAGGTCGGCCCCCTCGCCGGCAGGAGCGGCGCCAGCATCATGCTGCAGAAATATCCTGTGGCGGAGCCGGCAAAAATTGACACGGCAGCCGAGGATGACATCAGCCTGCTCAAGCAGCTGACCTCCGCCTGCCGCACCCTGCGCGGCGAAATGAACATCCCGCCGTCGCAGAAACTGCCGCTGCTCGTGGCGGGCGATCCCGCGCGCGTGCGCGCCTGGGCGCCCTACCTGTCAGCCCTGGCGCGGCTTTCGGAAATGCTGGTGGTGACCGAACTGCCGCAGGCCGACGCGCCGGTGTCCATCGTCGGAGGATTCAAGCTGATGCTGAAGGTGGAAATCGACGTGGCTGCCGAACGCGATCGGCTGACCAAGGAAATCGCCAGGCTCGAGGCGGAAACCGCGAAAGCGCAAGCCAAGCTTTCCAACGATAATTTCGTGGCCAAGGCACCGCCGCTGGTGGTGGCCCATGAGAAGGAGCGCCTCGCACGCTTCTCGGGCGCCCTGGAGCAGATGCGGGCCCAGCTCGCCAAGTTCGGCGGCTAGCCGGACATTCCGCTGCGGCGATGGAATTCAGCCACTCGCTGCGCGCGCTTCGCCACCGCAACTACCGGCTGTTTTTCTGCGGCCAGACGCTGTCGATCATCGGCAACTGGGTACAGCAGATCGCGATGGCCTGGCTGGTCTACCGCCTCAGCGAATCGGCCTGGCTGCTCGGCATCACCGGTTTCGCCGGGCAGATCGCAATCCTGCTGCTCGCACCCTTTGGCGGACTCTGGGCCGACCGTTTCGACCGCTACCGGCTGCTGCTGCTGACCCAGGCCCTGTCCGCGCTGCCGCCGGTGGTGCTTGCCGTACTCGCGTACACCGGGCTGATCGAAATCTGGCATGTGGTTGCAATGGCGCTGCTCGCCGGCATCATCAATGCCATCGACACACCGATACGGCTCACTTTCACCACCGAGATGGTCTCGCGCGACGACCTGCCCAGTGCGATCGCGATGAACGCGCTGATGCAGAACGCCGGCCGCATGATCGGCCCCACCGTCGCCGGCGGTCTGCTCGCGGTATCGACCGAGGCCTTCTGCTTTGTCATCAATGCGCTGAGCAAGATGTTCATCGTCGGCACCGTGCTGATGATCCACGTGGCGCCACGCAAGGTTTCGCCTTCCGCCGCCTCGCCCCTGCAGCAGCTGCGCGAGGGCGTTGCCTATGCCTGGAACCTGCTGCCCGCGCGCTGGCTGCTGCCGATGGTGGCGACCATCAGCTTCATGGTGACGCCGTACCAGACGCTGATGCCGATTTTCGCCGCCGAAGTGTTCGAGGGCGGCGCCGGCCTGCTCGGGTTCCTGATGGCGGCCTCCGGCTGCGGCGGCGTGATCGGCATGCTCGCGCTGGCTTCGCGCAAGGACGTGCGCGGCCTCACCCGCTGGATCACCTTCGCATCGTTGTCCGCAGGCATCGGCGTCACCATATTCGCCCTGTCACCGTGGCTGCCGCTGTCCCTGCTGGCGATTGCAGTGACCGGTTTCGGCATTGTCGTCAACGGCATGTCGGTAAGCACCATGCTGCAGACCATCGTCGATGACCGCATGCGCGGCCGGGTGATGGGACTGTTCTCGATGTGTTTCCTCGGCATGTATCCGCTGGGCAGCCTGGCTGGTGGCGCACTCGCCGAACGCATCGGCGCACCGGCCACGCTGGCGATCGGCGGTGTTTGCTGCAGCCTCGCCGCGCTGCTGCTGTGGCGACGCATGCCGGCATTGCGCACCGCCTTGCGGCCGATTTATGAAAAAATTAAAATAATCAATAAAAACAATTAGTTATGAATAGCCCCGGAGCACGATTGTGGATGCCCTGAGCTGGGCACTGGTGGCAGGCCTGGGCTGGACCAGCGGCCTGCGCCTGTACGCGACGGTTTTTTTCATCGGGCTGCTGCACACCAGCGGCCAGCATCAACTACCGGAAAGTCTGGCGGTGCTGGCGCATCCCTGGGTGCTGGCGGTCTCGGGGCTGCTCTTCGTGACCGAGCTTCTCGCCGACAAGCTGCCGGGCTTCGACAGCGTGTGGGATGCGATGCATACCTTCATCCGCATTCCTGGCGGCGCGCTGCTTGCCGCAGCAGCGGTCGTTGACGCCGACCCCGGCCTCGCCGTGGCCGCAGGGCTGCTCGGCGGCACGCTGGCCGCCGGAGCCCATTTCACCAAGGCCGGCGGCCGCGCAGTGATCAACCTGTCACCCGAGCCGGTGAGCAACTGGCTCGCCTCGCTGTCGGAGGATGTCCTGTCGCTGGGCGCGTTGTGGGCCGCCGTCAAATTCCCGCTGCTCGCGCTGATCCTGATCGGCCTGCTCGCGCTGGCCGGTCTCCTGCTCCTGCCCGGGCTGTGGCGCAGCATCCGCCGCGTGCTGGCCTGGCGCCGCGACTGAATCCCGCGCGGTTATTTCTTTTTCATCAGGAAGGTGAATGCCTTGTCCACGCTCTCCGAGGACAGGAGATCGTTGCCGGTCTGGCGGGCAAAGGCCTGGAAATCCTTGACCGACCCGGGGTCGGGGGCCAGGATGCGCAGCACCTGGCCCGAGGCCATGTCGGCCAGCGCCTTCTTGGTGCGCAGGATCGGCAGCGGGCAGTTCAGTCCGCGCGCGTCGAGTTCCTTGTCAAACTGCATGTGATGTCCTCGTTGATCGGTGATCCATCCGGGGATGGGGATTGTAATACGAAGCCG